>NZ_JAKUGE010000050.1:0-41386 GCF_022663795.1 Bacillus cereus group sp. BfR-BA-01349 | reverse complement strand
CTTCACGGCCTTTCCCCGATAGAATATCGGGAAAAGGCCGTGGCATAATACTCTTTTTATTACTGTCTACTTGACAGGGAGATGACCAGATGCGTACTCTTTTTTGGGGTGATTATATTCCATTTTGAACAGATTTCTTTACAATTACCCATGTGTCTTTCTTTTTAACCGTTATAGCTACATTAGTTCCATTAGATTCCTTATAAAAGATATATCCATTGTTTGAGTTTACATATGTAACTGGTTCACCTATGCAATCTCGCGAACAGGATTTGTTGACTAGTTCAATTAAGGATAGTTCACTTGGATCGGTTTTACTGGCTTCTATAACAGCATCAAGGCTTGTTTTTCGATAACCTTGCAAGTTTATATGAAAAAGCTGCTCTATTTCTCCTGTAATGCTAGTGTTCATTACTTCTACTGAATTCTTTTTTTCTTGAAGAAAGCCGTTTTCATAAAGTAATTTTGTATAGCCAATCCATGCTATTAACACTAGCATGAAAAACATACCCGTCATTTTAAGTATTCGAAGTCGTTTGCTTATAATTGTTTCTGAGTATTTCATTCACTCTAATCCTCCAATGTTTTTAATTTAAAATATGCTTGGATACATACTTTTAGAAGAGGATGAAAGTTAATGAGTTTTTAATAAAAAAGAAAACATCCAGGGTTAGATGCTTTCTTTTTTTGGTATTTTTGGCTATCTGTTAGTTACTTGTTTCATAAGTGGTCTTATTTCTTTAACTGGTGGTTTCTTATCATAGGCATCAACGTAAGAAAAGTAGTAGTTTAAGTTTCTTAGAAGACCTTTTCCTATTTTTGCACTTAAGAAAGGAAAGACTTGTCCGGTATAATCATCGAGAGATTTACAGTAATATTTTTCATCTAAATATATACTGTATTTACATGTTAGTTCTACTAAAGGATTCCCTTCATCATCAAATACTTCTTTAGAATCAATAATATCTATTAGTGCAAATTTTTCATTTAAGTAAACTTTCTTTTTTTTCTCGTGTTTATTTGTAAGTATAAAAACGAGACCAATCGCGTTAATCAAACTATTTCCTCCTATAAAAAACGGATATTAATAAAATATATCGATATAAGCTAAATGTAAAGAGGAGAGGTGAAATATCATGGAGAGAAAACTAAATAAGCCGATTGGTGAGAGCTGATAATCAGTGGGGGATGAACAAACCCCTCACTGATTAAAGTTTCACTTTATTGAAAGACTTGCGGGAATTGTTTTACGATTGCGTTTGTTATCATGTCAGCCATTTCTAATGCTTCTTTTTCAATTTTATCGTAAAGTTTTACTCCTGCTTCATAATCTTTATTTAGGAAGGCAAGTGCTTCTGCTTTCGTTAGTGCTAAATGTTCATAAAACATTTTTCTAAATTCTTCTTTATCTATATATGGGTTGATACTGTTAAGAAATTCAATAATTGCGTCACCATTAGCGTACCATTTTTTCTCTATAGCGGCCGCTGCATTTTGATTACCAGCTTTTTCCGCTTTAACAAGATCCGCTGCAATTACTAAGTGATCTTTAATTAATGCACTATATTTTTTTACTGCATCTTTACCGTAAAATGGTTCAAGTGATAGTCCCATATGTGTTGCGTTTTGTAGAAGTCGTCCAACAGTAACGTTAACATCTGGTAAATTAAATACTATACTTATAATAGCCAATCTCGTCCAAGCGACGTGTTGTTCCCATAAAGAACGCATATATCCTTTTAAAAAATTCTCATTTTTACTAATTCGGTAGTTCCGTACGGATAAATCATAGTTTACATAAGGGTTATGGTAGGGGGAGTAATACGATTGCCAATAAGAATACATAAATAGTAACACTCCTTTGAACATGTATAACTCAAAGTATGATGAAGATTTATTTTTAGTTCCGTGTCCTAGATTATTTTTAGGGAATTTGAAATGGAGAAATTCAATGAATGATGTTGTGATATATATGAATAATTTGAATATAAAGTAAAAGAGGGTCTGCAAGGGAAGTTACAGACCCTCAAAAGGGTATTGCCGAGATGTCGGACTCGACTACGTAATGTTATCATAAAATTCTTTTGAAAAAACCTGGTAAATGTGTCCAAATGAAATTGGGACCTTCATACAGTCAAAGGGACCTGCTTCCCGCGGCAGATCCCAATAACTAGATAATGTCGATGAGCAAAAAACTCATCTGGAGTACTTTTATAGTAACAAGTAAAATGTGTTTTGTGTATTGAGAAAGAAGAATTGCATAATTATATACGAACAATTTAACTCCCAACAATTTATGATTATCATTAATTGTTGGGAGTTAAATATGGTTATAAAATGGAGAAAAGACTTGGAAGTGAGATCGAGGTACACAGAAGTATGTAATCATGAAAAAGACCTGCTAATATAAGCAGGTCAACTTAAGGGGTTTATCCAACAGATTATTATATATGTTAACAACTCAATTGTAGTAAGTCTATATGTTTAATATTGAGAAAACTTCTGTGAATAATATATTTTTTGCGCATATATTAACGTTTAAAAAGTTGAGAAAGAAAATTAAAAAGCTTTTTATAAGAGAATAATGGCTGATACTTATAGTATGATTCATATTTCCACGTATCATTATTAGAGAATTGGAGTTGTTTTGTTTTCGTTTTTGCCGTGATGGACCTCATATTACGATGTTTCATATAGTAACCTCCTGAATTTATATGTATATGATTAGTAGTATTCAAGAAAGGGAAATAAAATGAACATTTAAATTGAAACTCTTTCTTCTTGTGTACTGGATTTACGTTATAAATGTTGTAAAACATATAAAATAATGATGCTAATTCATATTAAATAAGTGAAGAAACATAGAATAATGAAAAAACAATAAGCATCTAATCATCCCTTTCAAGTCGCATAAGTGATTGATATAATAGAAGTAGATGAAAGATAAAGAAAAGCAGGTGACTCTTTTTTGTTTACTAAAGCACAAGAACTTTTAGCGTCCTACTTTGGTTATTCTTCGTTTCGAAGAGGACAAGATGAAACAATTAAAAATGTACTAGATGGGAAAGATACGGTTTGTATCATGCCAACGGGTGGCGGTAAGTCGATTTGTTATCAAATTCCGGCATTAATATTTGAAGGAACGACGTTGGTTATATCACCTTTAATATCACTTATGAAGGATCAAGTAGATACATTGGTACAGAATGGCATTTCAGCTACATATATTAATAGTTCTATATCTATTGCAGAAGCAAATCAGCGAATTCAATTAGCGAAACAAGGACATTACAAGTTACTTTATGTGGCGCCTGAGCGTCTTGATTCGATGGAGTTTGTTGACCAACTTATCGATATGAAAATCCCTATGATTGCGATTGATGAAGCACACTGTATTTCACAGTGGGGACATGATTTCCGTCCAAGTTATTTACATATACATCGCATATTAGATTATCTTCCAGAAAAACCGCTCGTATTAGCATTAACAGCAACAGCAACACCGCAAGTACGTGATGATATTTGTAATACACTTGAAATTAATCAAAAAAATACCATTATGACAACGTTTGAGCGTGAGAACTTATCGTTTTCTGTCATTAAAGGGCAAGATCGAAATGCATATTTGGCGGATTATATTCGTCAAAATCAAAAGGAATCTGGGATTATATATGCAGCTACTAGAAAAGTAGTCGATCAGTTATATGAAGATTTGATGAAGGCAGGTGTTTCTGTATCAAAATATCATGCTGGTATGAGTGATAGTGATCGAAATGAGCAACAAGAACTCTTTTTACGAGATGAAGTAAGTGTAATGGTAGCAACATCTGCATTCGGGATGGGTATTGATAAATCGAATATTCGTTACGTAATTCATTATCAGCTTCCAAAAAATATGGAAAGTTACTATCAAGAAGCAGGACGTGCTGGTCGTGACGGATTAGATAGTACATGTATATTGTTATATTCTTCTCAAGATGTACAAGTACAGCGTTTTTTAATTGATCAATCAACTGGAGAATCACGTTTTTCAAATGAACTTGAAAAATTGCAAAATATGACCGATTACTGTCATACAGAACAATGTTTACAATCATTCATTTTGCAATACTTTGGAGAAGAACCGAAAGAAGATTGTGGACGCTGTGGTAATTGTACAGACAATCGCGAGAGCATCGATGTGACAAGAGAATCACAAATGGTTTTATCATGCATGATTAGAACGAACCAACGCTTTGGAAAGCAAATGATAGCGCAAGTATTAACTGGGTCGAAGAATAAGAAAGTTATTGAATTTAATTTTCATACTTTACCAACGTATGGGCTTTTATCGAACCGTAGTGTAAAAGAGGTCAGTGAGTTTATTGAGTTTTTAATTTCAGACGAGTTAATTGCAGTTGAACATGGCACTTATCCGACGTTAAAAGTAACTGAAAAAGGGAAAGAAGTATTACTTGGTAAAGAGAATGTTTTACGAAAAGAACGAGTAGAGACAAGACAAATTGTTCAAGACCATCCTTTATTTGAAGTGCTTCGTGAAGTACGTAAAGAAATTGCACAAGGAGAAGGTGTACCTCCGTTCGTTATTTTCTCTGACCAAACATTAAAAGATATGTGTGTGAAAATGCCGCAAAATGATTCTGAATTGTTGACGGTAAAAGGTATCGGAGAACACAAACTTGTGAAATATGGCTCGCACTTCTTACAAGCAGTTCAGCATTTTATTGAGGGAAATCCAAATTATGCTGAAACGATTAAGACAGAAGTAGTTTCAGAGCGTAAAAAGTCAGGAAAAGCGGCCGCAAATTCTCAGTTAGAAACATATGAAATGTATAAACAAGGTATTGATTTGAATGAGATTGCAAAAGAACGTAACTTATCAAGACAAACAATTGAAAACCATTTAATTCGCTGCTATGAGGATGGAATGGAAGTAGATTGGCAAAGCTTTGTTCCAGCAGAGTATGAATCTGTTATTGAAAATGCCGTTCAAAATGCAGATGGTGGTCTGAAATCTATTAAAGAACAGCTTCCGAATGAAGTGAGTTACTTTATGATTCGTGCTTATTTACAAATAAGAAAGTAGAGACATATAAAGGGGATAAGAATTTATGTATCATGTTTTCGTTTATGGCACGTTAAGAAGAGGACAAACGAATGCTCATTATATGCTAGGTGCAACATGCATCGCAGACAGAGCTTGGACATATGGAAAATTATTTGATACGAACGAAGGATATCCAGCCATGACTTATTCGATTGAAGAACAGGTGTATGGAGAAATTTATGTAGTAAATGATGAGATATTGTGTAAGTTAGATGAACTAGAAGAATATACAGGCAATGCGGAGACTGATTTATATAATCGAATCACGCAAACAGTATATGTTGCTGATAGGGAAATTGAGGCATATGTGTATATCGCTCAGGATAAAAAGATGTTAAAGAAAGTGATAGACTCTGGTGACTGGCTTATGTATCAAAAAATATAATAAGGTAGTTTTAAAAATTGGAAAGCAGATAATGACGAATTCATTATCTGCTTTTTATTGTGTGAATAATTGTCGTTCTCTTTTTATTCTTATAGTTCTTAGTACGATTCCAATTCCGAGAAATAAAACAGTAGCAGCGACCCCGCTAATAGGATTTAACCAAAAATCACTACTGTTTGTAAGAGTAATAATCCCTGTTATTGTAACTAAAACAGTAGGAACAGCATCCTCGATCGCATGCATGATAACACATGGCCAGACGGATTTTGTAAGTCTATATATTTCAACATACATAATTGACCAACAAACCATAAGGATACAGCCAGATAGAAGCATATTTAATCTTGAGATAGATTCAAAATACTCATTTGGTAAAAAGACTAGATAGTAAGCAGCATGCCAAAGTGCCCAAATGAAACCAGAAATAATATAAATGTACCAATCGTTTAGATTTAGTTCAATCAACTTTGGAGTTAAATAACCCCGCCAAGAAAACTCTTCAAAAATGTTTTTAATAAAGTTACCAATAGTAGACATGACTATGAGTGACAATAACGTGGATATATCAAAACTAGAAATATGAGCTATTCCAAAAATGAGCGATATGCTTATCGTTATTACTGTAACAAATGGATAAATAAGTAGTGCAGTGAAATACCATATAAAATTTCCTTTCAAATTTGGCTTGATGCCAAAATCATTCCAATCTCGGCTAATAACTCTAAGTAAAATGCTTACGAGGAAAGGTAATATTAGCCATAATCCCATACCTAAAGTGTTTCCTTCAGGTTGATTTGTTAGAAGAGAATCTAGAAATACCCCAATCCACCCACTGGCCAAAACAGTGAATACAAAAATAAGTAAATATAACTTTAACGGTTTCTTTTTCGCGACATTCATTTGAAGAGCCTCCTTTACTTTTATTTATCCTACTATTTGTGGGCAGTAAAACGCCCATTGATTAAAGTCTTTCATTTTTACAATGTTTTTTAATAGATAAATTAAATAGGAGACAAATAGAAAGTAGTATCTTTTGTATGCATCACTATACTATATGTGTATTTGTGTGATTTAGATGTTGCATATTCTTTTTAAATTAGAAAGATGAAAAGTAAGTTTTTTCGGGAAATTTAAATGGAAACTATTGACTTTATGATTGGGTTTTTAATACAATGATACTTCGACTGAAAAATTAGAACGGACAGGAGGGAATCGTCGAAATGAGCAACATATTTGAAGATGAGTTACAAAAAATGAAGGATACTTTACATACGATGGATGAGCAATTGGATAAGCTTGAAAAAACCCCGGTTTATTATGGAGAAGATTTTAAAGAGCAAATTCTTGAAAGTATGAGGGAGTCTAATAGACAAAACTTACGTATTGGTGTGCAAGAGCCGTACTTTGGAAGGTTAGATTTTCAGGAAGATGGAAAAGAAGAAGTTATGCCGATTTATATCGGAAAAGTAGGGGTTTCGGATATGGACACGATGAAGCCAATCATTATTGATTGGCGAGCGCCTGTCGCAAGTATGTTTTATTCATTTACCGGTGGAGAAGAATTAGCATTTTATCAATCACCAGATGGGTTAGTAGAAGGTGATGTGTATTTAAAACGAAACATTTCCATTCGAAAAAGAGAACTTGAACGTGTTGTTGATACATATGTAAAAGGAAATGATATTATTCGAGCGGAAAGAAATTTACCATTACTTATTCAAGGGGTTGCAGGGAGCGGAAAGACAACAATTGCTTTACATCGCCTTGCTTTTTTAATTTATGAATATCGTGAACAATTAGAAGCAGAAAGAATGATCGTATTTGCGCCGAATAGTCTGTTTTTAGACTATATTTCGAGTGTACTTCCTGAATTAGGTGTAGGAAATATTAGTCAAACAACGTTTCCGGATTGGGCATTACGTACGTTAGATGATTCAGTGAAACTAAAGCAGACAGAAGAAAAATTGAAAGAAGCATTTTCAATTAATCGTGATGAAAAGAAGGTAATGCTAGGTAAATTAAAGGGTACGTTGGAATTTAAGACGTTTATTGAAGAGAGAATGATCCAATTTGAAAATGAGTTAGTTCCGACAAAAGATTTTGAGGCGTGGGATAGAGCGACTATTCCAGTAGAAGATATTAAAAAATGGATGCAAGTTGAATATAAACATTATCCTTTACAGAAAAGAAGAGAACGATTAGTAGGACGAATGAAGCGCTGGATTGAAATTGAACTTAAAAAATTTGGGGAAACAAACGAGAAAAAATTACTTAAAAAAGAAGCGACTAAGAGACTCAACGCATATATGAAGTTTTGGCCGAAAATGAGTGCTCTTTCACTGTATAGTTCAATAGTAAAAAGTAAAGAAATACTTGAGGTATTACCTGAAGAACTTGTTAAAGAAACAGAAAAGAGTTGTCGTAAAAAAGAAGTGTATGTAGAAGATTTACCAGCTTTAATATACATACATCATCGTATAACAGGGATTGAAATCGGGCAGAAGTTTCATCACGTTGTTATTGATGAAGCGCAAGATTTTTCGCCTTTCCAAATTTATGCATTAAAAGAAATTACATTAGGTAATTCTTTCACTATATTAGGTGATTTATCGCAAGCGATTTATGATTACCAAGGAATTGAAGATTGGAATGCTTTTAAGGAAGTATTCCAAGAAACCGGTTATTATGAATTGACAAGAAGTTATCGTTCTACAAAAGAAATTATTGAATTTGCAAATGAAATAATTAAAAATGCAGAAATCCCAGTAGGACTCGCAACACCAGTCTTCCGCAGTGGAGAAGATGTGAAAGTAATTCATGCCGAAAATCAATTTACTGAAATTGTGAAGACGGTAAAACATTTGCAAAATGCAGATGTGAAAACAATTGCAGTAATCGGAAGAACAGAAGATGAATGCCGTGATATATATGTGAAATTAACAAATGCAGGATTAACGGTAAACGTAATTGAAGCAAACCAAAGTAAATATGAAGGTGGTATATCAGTAGTACCTGTCTATTTAGCGAAAGGTTTAGAATTTGATGCGGTGCTTTTAATTGATGTGGATGAGGAACATTACAAAAACACAAAACATGATGCAAAGTTACTATATGTCGGATGTACGAGATCACTTCATGACTTATGGATTTTCCATAGTGGGGAAGCGTCACCTTTAATTAAAGGATTAAAATAAAGTGAAACTATAATCAGTGGGGAGTTTTACTGCAAGCTAATGTGGGATAAATATAAAAAGAGGATTTTCTAGTACTGTATGAAAATCCTCTTTTTTATATTGAAATGGTAGACGTGTAAAATGACAATAAATTTATTTAATTTTCGATATAAGATACTTCACTGTACTTAAAAATATAACAATAAAGTCGTTTAAAAATCTAAACATTATTCAACAATAGCGCCCGATTGTTGAATAATGTTCAATTTCAAACGAATAAAGCCATTAATATTAAATCTTGATAGCCACCATCCAATTTTACACCCTTTGCTTTTCTACCCTCTTCAAAGAAGCCTAGATTCTTATATAACTGGATTGCACTTAGATTATCTTCCATTACCTCAAGACAAACTTTTTCAATCTTACTGTTATTTTTAGCCCAATTGATTAACGTTTCTAGAAGAGCTCTTCCAATACCATAATTTCGATATTCAGGTAGTATGTTCATCGCAAAAGCCCCTTGATGACTGATTTTTTCTTTGTTTCCGTTCTTAAAATCTATTGCACCGACTAACTTACCAGAAACTTCAGCAATAAACTGTACATAATTTGGATTTTCATGATAAGATTTTAACGTTTTTTGAATAACATCGATACGCACCTTTTTTACATCCTCAACCGTACTTAGCATGTATGGAGCGTTTATTAAAGCTTTTGAAGCAGAATCTAGTATTCTTTCTGCATCCTGTTCTTTAGCTTCTCTAATTATTATTGTTTTTCCATCCTTAGATTTATAAGTAAAAACATTAGTTGATAAGATACTACACACACCCTTTCGGAATATAATTAGTTGAATTTTTTAACTATCGTGCAATTATTAAGTAAGAAAAAGTCGTATCACCTTTTTCTGCAATCGCTCTGCTTCAACTTAATGACGATTATTTCAAATATTTTTAATTTTTACAAGGATTTATTCTGTAATATAGCCCGATTGTTGAATAACATGACTAGCGTTTTTTAAACAATTTTATTATGTTTTAAACAACTTTATTATCTCTGTACAAGATGAATTAATGACTTGAGCTGTTGTGTAAATAATATACAATGACCTTTTCTAATTCCTTAGTTTGTTCTTTTTCCCATATACGAACAGCATCTACTAGAGTTTGTGTGTGTTTTAACCAATCTAGAATAAGATGTAGTTGTTCTTGTATTTGCCCAATGTTTTGCTCCTTTATGTTCTTATTCTGAATTCTATCAATTAATTGAAGCATATAGGGAAGTTTTTCTATGCATTCGCTTAAATCTCCGCAATAACCTGAAGGGAATTCATGTGTGCCAAATTCTAAAGTATTGATGTAATTAGAAACTAGGTATATCATAGCTTCTTGTTCGGTATCACCACCTAATTCAATCGCTTTTCGAAGGAATTTTTCTAAATCGTCTTCTCTATTGCTAGAATCCATATAAATTCCTATCCATCTAAAAGGTCTTGAATCAAATGGGTTGTTTTCTGTCCATCTATATAGAATGTCAATTAGAAAACTATTTAGTGAGAAAGTTAAGACCTCATCTTTTTCGTTTAATGCATCTAAAATAGTAAACAGCGAAATGGCAAACTCTTCTTGAACTTTTGATTCCCATTTTTTGCATTTGTAATAAATGTCCCTAAATGTTTAAAAGCTAATTTTCGAAGTCCCGCTTCGCGATGCTGACAGTAACAAATAAAATCATGCCAATGCTCATTTGTATTCATATGTATAATAATAGTTTGTAATGCAGTGAGAGGTTTATCCATTATAAGTCCCCAATCTATTAAGCACGTGTTGAAAATTTAGTGTTATTATATCATTACATAAATTAAAGTGGGAAGAATTTAAGATGGATTTTATTGGTCACGGGATCTAATCGATTGGTAATGTAGCGATTCTAACAGGACCCATTATTGACTTTGAAGATGAAACGAAAAAAGTTATTATGTTTATCTGAATATTGAGGGGACATGTTTATTTAATTTTTAGAAAACATAGACTATTAAATTTGTAAATGGTATAATCTTCTTATTATTGGAAATAAAATCAAAATATTTGAAAATAAAGGATAGGGTTGGTTTTAATGGGGGATTCTGATCACAAAGAAACAAAGGCAATATTAAAGTTATGGTTTATTTATATACCACTTGCATTTGGAGAATTTGTCTTTTCGACTATCATAGGTTATTTAAAAAAAAGATTTTGTATTTGAAAAACAATTAACCTAATTTAATTGTTTTTTTATTTTCCTCTAATAAACCAAACAAAAATAGAGATTTTGAACAAGATGAAGTTTATGAAGGAAATAACGTTGATTAGGTGCTGAAAACGGGAATCATTCAAGCATGGTAATTCACCGTTTTTATAGCTTCCTATAGTGAGATGTTATGTTCACATCATATGTATACGATATTTGTAACTTAATATAGCATTACTGGAACTTCAAAATTAGTAGTTAAGGTTGTTACCTTTTAGAGTGTTATATATAACTTAGCTAAAAAAGCACAAATTATATAATTTGCGCTGTTCATTATCTGTTTTTTGGTAAAAAATTATAGTTTTTGTCACATTAATACTGTACGATACATAGTATAAAACACATACTGTATGACATATAGTAATGGAAATGAGGTGAGTGAATGGATACTTTATTAAACTCGTTAATTACTGAGTTAAGAAGAGGGACATTAACGTTAGCTGTTTTAAGTCAATTAAGAACGCCGCAGTACGGATATTCACTTGTCCAGTTATTGGAGCAATCAGGGGTTACAATTGATCAAAGTACTTTATATCCACTACTTCGCCGATTAGAAAAGCAGGAATTAGTGACGAGTAGTTGGGATAAAACGGAGAGTAGACCTCGTAAGTATTATGTTTTAAGTGATTATGGATTAGAAATATTTTTGCAGTTGAAAAAAGAATGGATAAAGGATTCGAAAGAACTTTATAACTTATTAAAGGAGGAGGAAGAGAATGAATTTAATTGATCTCTATATCCAAGAGGTTGCGAAGAGATTACCTGAAAAAAATCGTGAAGATATTACACTTGAACTAAGGTCAACTATAGATGATATGTTACCTGAAGATTATAATGAGAAAGATGTAAAGAGCGTTCTCGAAAAATTGGGGAGTCCGGTTTCATTGGCTAATGGTTATTTGGATAGACCGATGCATTTAATTGGACCACGTTATTTTGATGTATATACAACGTTGTTAAAAATGATTATACCAATCGCAGCTGTCATTGCACTCATATCAATGGTTGCAGAAAATTTTATAGGCTATAGTGGTGATCAAGCAGTATTAAATGTTATTTTTCAATTGATAGGTAAAGGCATTGGGGAAATTTTTGAAGTGGGCCTCCATGTATTTTTCTGGTTGACAGTTGTGTTTGTTATTTTAGAAAGAACAGATACAGACAAAGGTATCGAACCGTTGACGACAAGTTTAAAAAAATGGACACCAGATGATTTGAAAAACATCTCGTATATTCCAAAGAAAAAAGCAATCTCGAAGTTTGAAGTTTTTGGAGGTTTAATGTGGACAGCAGTTTGGGCTACACTTTACTTTTATGCGAATCATCTTGTTGGCGTATATAACGGTACGGCAAATGGACTGAAGTTTGTCTCGCCAACTTTTAATCAAGA
Organism: Bacillus cereus group sp. BfR-BA-01349; assembly: GCF_022663795.1. Classification (NCBI taxonomy): domain Bacteria; kingdom Bacillati; phylum Bacillota; class Bacilli; order Caryophanales; family Bacillaceae; genus Bacillus; species Bacillus cereus group sp. BfR-BA-01349. Next base: position 29,042 of record NZ_JAKUGE010000050.1, on the reverse strand, counting down.
GGTTTTATTGCAGTACTGGCCAATCGTTGTAATTATGATCGTTTTTGAAATATGTATATCCCTTTATAAATTAGTGCAGGGACAATGGACTCAAAGATTGGCGATTGGGAATGCTATTCTTCAAGTAGCTGGGACGATAGTATTCATTGTAATTGTAGTAAATCCACATGTATTTAACGCAGGGTTTATTACGTATTTGGCAAATGCATTTACTATTTCCCTAGAGGGATTTAAAACGTGGTTAGTTGGCGGTGGAATTGTAATTTACACATTATCTGCTGCAATAAATATATTTGACGGTTTCCGAAAAGCTAGTATTCGTATGTAGATAAAAATCGGAAATTTCGATAAAATAAAACTATTAAAAAGATAGTGGATATAAGATGAACATGATGAAAGGAAGAAAACAATGATAAGGGTAGCAACGAAAAAAGATTTAGCATACATTTTAGATATTTATAACGATGCGATACTTTATACAACAGCTGTATATGCGTATAAACCTGTAACCCTTGAAAATAGAATAGATTGGTATGAACAAAAAAAGGCTGAAGGGTATCCAATTTTCGTATATGAATTAGATAATAAAGTAGTAGGATTTGCGACATTCGGCCCATTTAGAACGTGGCCTGCTTATAAATATTCAGTTGAACATTCTGTGTATGTAGATAAGGCATATAGAAAAAATGGCATTGGGTCTTCATTAATGAAGGAATTAATCAAAATTGCAAAGGAAAGAGAGTATATGACCTTAATTGCTGGAATTGATGCAGAGAATGAGAAAAGTATTGCCTTGCATCAAAACTATGGATTTGTTCATGCAGGAACAATAAAAAAATCTGGTTATAAGTTTAATAAATGGCTAGATTTAGCTTTTTATCAGCTGGAACTTAACGGTCCTGAAAATCCTATAGAAGAATAAATATTTTTCGGTAGCAAGAAAAAATTCATGCTACCTTTTTCTTATTTTAATAGCTAATGAAAAGGTTTTTTACATTCAATGTTGAAATATTAGAAGTTAATATAACGATGTAAAAAGAGGGATAGAAATGGAAACTGTTATAAATAAAATAAAAGAGGTACAATCTAATTATGTGGGAATGGCAATTTATTCTACAAAAAATAATCGTATAGTTGCTTCGTATAATAGTGAATTAAATATTCCGTTAGCATCAGCAGCAAAATTAGTCATTGGATTTGTAGTAACGCAAATGGTGAAGGAAAATAAACATAATTGGAATGATATACTTCATTACATTAAATTTAATCCACATGAAGATAGTGCGCAGTTATATCCGCATTTACAAGGAAGAACTTCTTTAACACTTAGTGAAGCGGTAGAGGTAATGATTGCTTGTCATGATAGTTACGTTGCACAGTCAGTTGTAATGCACTGTGGTGGATGGGATGCTGTGAAAATGTACGCACAAACGTACTTTTCAAAAATTCATATACAAGAGAATGCTAGAGATGAGAAAAATGTTGGAGAATTAAGTGAAGTTCTTGCCCTTTTCATACAAACCTTTCAAGGTTATAAATCAGAACCAGAATTATGGGAACCAATTATTAGCGGCATGGTAAGACAGCAAGGAGAGTATGAAGAAATTCCATATTATCATATAGCTCATATGACAGGTGGATTACTCACAGCTACAATAAATATTGGTATTATAGGAATGTTTAACGAATTTCCACTTCTTTATGTGATTGGGGGAAAAGATTTACCGAATCGCCGTGAAAATAAAGAGGTAGATGAAGCTTTTGCAGTAGTTTTAAAGTACATATACAAAGAATATAGTGAAAGCATGCTAGGAGTGAGCGATTGAAAAGAAACTTAAAGACTTCAACAATCATTATTTTAATTTTAACGATTATTGCTCTTGAAGTTGGAATCGCACTATATGATCACAATTTGTCATTAGATACAATTTACTTTGCAGCAATTCTTATTTGTATTGTATTGCTTTTTGGCACACGTGTTTCTGAAGAGAAAGAAAGTACATCGAAACGAGGACGAAGAAAAATAGCTGTTATATTTTGGCTATCTATTTCATTGTCTATCGCTTGTTTTGCAGTTATAAGTTACATAAGGGTAGGCTATGTCTCTGTACCAGGGATAATTGGCTTTTCATGCTTTGTTATATATGGTGGATTCGTTTTGATTAGTATTTTAAAGGGGAAAAATAAAATGTAGCTTACTAAGTTGAAAGGAAGCAATGTATATGAAACATATAGAGAACGGTACACGTATTGAAGGAGAATACATTAAAAATAAAGTCATTCAATATAATATGTCCATCTTAACAGATGAAGTAAAACAGCCGATGGAAGAAGTAAGTCTCGTAGTAAAAAATGAAGAAGGAAAAATATTTGGTGGTGTAACAGGTACGATGTATTTTTATCATCTTCATATCGACTTTTTATGGGTTGATAAATCAGCTCGTCATGACGGTTGGGGGAGCCAACTTTTACATAAAATTGAAGAAATTGCGAAGGAAAAAGGGTGCAGATTAATATTGCTAGATTCATTTAGTTTTCAAGCGCCAGAATTTTATAAAAAGCATGGTTACCGAGAGTATGGTATCGTTGAAGATCATCCGAAAGGTCATAGTCAGCACTTTTTTGAAAAGAGATTATAATAATATTATGTATACTGATTGATGGGAGAAAGCATATGTACACGTATAAATTGCAACAAGAACAACCAATCTGTGCAGAAAAAATAAAGAAGCTTTATGATTCTGTCGGTTGGTGGCCAGAAAGAAAAGAAGTCGATATTGAAAAAATGTTAAAGAATAGCATAGCCATTGGAGTATGGGAAGAAAATGAATTAGTTGGATTTGCTAGAGTCGTTTCTGATGGTGTTTTTCGAGCATACATTGAAGATGTTGTCGTACATGAGAATGTAAGAAATAAAGGTATTGGAGAGAAAATGCTTACAATATTACTTCGAGAAATATCTCATATTGATATTGTTAGTCTATTTTGCGGAGAGAAGCTAATAAAGTTTTACGGTGAGCAGCAATTTCAAGCAACGAAGCAAATTGTGATGCATCGTAATCAAACAGGGAAAGAATAAGAGGTGCCAATTAAAATGAATGCAACAAGAGCGTACTGTTTATCGAAAAGAAAAGCGACAGAAGATTCTCCAGATGGATGGAGTGCAACATGTATGAGGCTTAATAATAAAATATTTGCGATAGTAAATCATGAAGAAGGTGAAAAGGCTGCGATTACATTGAAGTGTGATCCAGAAGTCGCATTAAGAATAAGAGAAGATTATCCAGAAACAATTATTCCAGGGTATCATATGAATAAAAAACATTGGAATACCGTTTATATTCATAAGGGTATAGAGCAGGAGCAAATTAATAAAATGATTGATTGGTCGTATGATTTAGTACTACAATCATTTTCAAAGAAAAAGCAGCAGGAGTTAATGGATTAATATGTATTAGGAGTGTGTGTAATGAAAGATTCGATTAAAGATACGTATGATAAATTAGCGAGTACATATAAAGAAAATCTAGATTTCGCAAATCCATATAACAGTTATTATGAAAGACCGGCGATGATGGAGCTTATTCCAAAGGAACTAGAAGGAAAAAAGATATTAGATGCTGGATGTGCAGCTGGATGGTATACTTCTCAATTCATAGGAAGAGGAGCAAATGTTACAGCAATTGATGTAAGTCCTGAAATGGTAAAAGCAGCAAAAGAAAATATAGGAAAAGAAGCGACGTTCCTTTGTCATGATCTGCAAGAAACATTGCCATTTGAAGATAATACGTATGATGTGATTGTAAGTTCATTAACTCTTCATTATATAGAAAATTGGAATCAAGTATTTCAAGAATTTCGTCGTGTATTGAAGCCAGGTGGAGAACTTATATATTCTATTCATCATCCTTTTATGGATTTCACAAAGTTTCCATGTGAAAATTATTTTGAAAAACAGTTATTAATAGATACTTGGGTTAAACCGAATATTACTATTGAAGTCAAGTTTTTTAGAAGATCATTACAAGACATACTAAATGAAACTACAAATTATTTTGTATTAGAAGAGATAGTGGAACCGAAGGCAATTGAAAAAATGAAAGAAGTAAGCGAAAAATCATATCATTATTTAAATATGAATCCACATTTTCTTATCATAAAAGCAATCAATAAATAGCTAGTAAAATAACTTTGTTTTACTAGCTATTTACAGTTTTACATTACATATTAGGAGACTTTAAAATGAATACGAAACGAAATAGAGTAGTATATGCACTATTTACTATAGTTGTTATTATTTTAGGTCTTAGCTCAAGAAAGTTTGCTTTTGCACTACCACATCTATTAAATGATTATTTAGGTGATGCATTATGGACATTAATGATTTTCACTGGCTTTGGATTTTTGTTTCCTAAAACAGAGACGAAGAAGTTGGCTTTTATTAGTTTAATGTTTTGCTACGGGATTGAAGCGAGCCAATTGTATCATGCGGAATGGATAGATAGCATTCGTGGAACGACTTTGGGCGGACTCGTGTTGGGATACGGTTTTTTGTGGAGTGATTTAGTGGCTTATACAATTGGTGTTGGAGTGGGAATACTGTGTGAGGTTATTTTTCGGAAGAAATAAGAATTGTAAAAGGGGTATTGTAAATGGAACAAGCACTGGAAATTGCAAAGTTTTGGTTTCGAAATGAACATGTCACAGCTACTGTAATGCAACCAAAAGTAGCGAAGGTTTTATGCAAGAATAAAGAGTACATTTTAAAGAGAACGGGATCGATAAAGCAACTTCTAGTTGAATTCGATGTTTTGAAGCAACTGTATGAAAAGGGAATTAAAGTACAGAGAGTAGTAAAGACAGAAAATGATGAACAATATGTATTATATAAAGAAAAATATTATTGCTTATATGAGTATGTTGCCGGAAGTGTTTTAGAAATAAAAGATACGAATAAGCTGGAAAGGCTAGCAAGTACAATTGGAGAAGAAATAGCTAATCTGCACAAAGCATTACATTCGGTGAATAGTGACCATGAGTTAATAAAAAGAGATTTATATAAGATGGTATTTGAATGGGCTATACCGATTTTAGAAAAGAATGAGCATGTTCATCGAGAGGTAATTCAAAAGATGGAGCGAATGCACGCAGCTTTCAAGGAAACGGTCCATCCATTACCGAGACAAATTATTCATCGTGATATGCATCTATCAAATGTAATCTTTAAAGATGATAAACTGGAAGGGTTTATAGATTTTGAGATTTTAGAAAATAATGTAAAAATATTTGATTTATGTTATTGCTGTACAAGTATATTAAGCGAGCTATTTAGTGATGAAAAATTAAGAGGGAAATGGTTACATATCGTTAGCAAAGTCTTTGAAGGTTATTATAAACAAAATGATTTAACGAAAGAAGAACTAAAAGCCATTTGGTATGTTATGCTTTCAATTCAAATTATCTTTATTGCTTATTTTGTCCAGTTACCAGATTTATTAAAGTTAAATGAAGAAATGTTCTTCTGGATTTTTGCTAATAAGGAAGCTATTGAAGAAGTTATAGAAGGTATCGTAAAGGTATGAAAAAAATAATATTAATTGGTTCTGGTGGTTCAGGAAAATCTACATTAGCAAGGCAGTTAGGAAATAAATTAAATATTAAGGTGCATCATCTTGATGCATTATTTTGGAAACCGAATTGGGAAGGTGTTCCGAGAGAAGAACAAATAGCAGTTCAAAATAACTTAATTAAAGATGAGAAGTGGATTATTGATGGGAATTATGGCGGGACGATGGATATCAGACTGAATGCAGCTGATACAATTATCTTCCTTGATATTCATAGAACAATTTGTATTTATCGTGCGTTTAAAAGAATTGTAAAATACCGGAATAAAAAAAGACCAGATATGGGCGCGGGATGTGAAGAAAGATTTGATTTGCAATTTTTTAAATGGATATGGAAATATCCTAATGCTAAACGACCTACAATTTTAAAAGGGTTAGAGCAATTGTCCGAAGAGAAAAAGGTTATTGTTTTAAAATCTCCAAATGAGGTTCGGAAATTTTTAGAGCACATATAATAATAGAATGTGACACAACAATTCTTTTTGAATCTTACCGATTAGTTTAATTAAACTAATCGTTTTTTATTATGGAAAATTTAACGCTTTTGAAAATTGTATTTTGTAATGAGTATATGACTATAAATTCAAAATGAACGTTTGGAGGAATAGAAAATGACTAATGATTTAATTCAACTAATTGATTCATTAATGGTAAATATTCCAGCTGGAGAGGTAGTATTAAGAGATGATCGAATAAAAAAAGAATGGCTAGTGCAAATTCAACCATTTCTTCTTGCGAAGTATGCTGTAACAATCGAACTATATGATGCTATTACAAATAGTACATTAAATAATTTTGATAAAAATCATAAACCAGTTGTCAATATTTCATGGAACGATGCCATTGCGTTTTGTAATGTACTTTCAAAAAAAGCGGGATTAAAAGAATATTATTCTATTAGTGATGGTGGTCAAATTGTGAAATGTAATTTAGATTCAAATGGCTACCGATTACCATGTGAGGCAGAGTGGCAATATGCATGTAAAGCAAGTACAACCGGATATACATACGGGAAACTTCATGATATAGCGTGGTATAATGAAAATTCAAATGGAGAGATTCATGACGTTGGCCAAAAAGAACCGAATGCATGGGGACTTTATGATATGCTAGGGAACGTTTGGGAATGGTGTTATGATTTGTACGATGAAACAGTGTACGGATCATACCGCATTTTTCGTGGTGGTAGTTGGGCTGAAACAGCGAGAGGGTGCGGCGCTACTTGTCGTCGTCGAAGCCATCCTACATTTCATATAGATGATCTCGGTTTTAGACTCGCTAGGTCAATTTAGTAGGAACATGCTACGAACACTAAGAAAAGAGTATCGAGAAAATCCGTACTCTTGCCAACATAGAAACGATTTAACGTAAGGAGTGTTTATTATGGCGCGTGTTTTATTTATTAACGCTGGATCAGAAGGACATATAAATCCAACTTTACAAGTTGTAGAAGAATTGATTTCTCGTGGTGAAGAGGTCGTTTATTTTTCAATAAAAGCTTTCAGGGAGCGGATTGAGAAGACAGGTGCTACTGTACGAACGATTGATGATCAAAAATTTATAAAAGCGTTTCTATCTGGAGGCAGAAATTATTTACAGGAAAGAATAAACGGCCTTCTACATACAGCGAATATTGTAATATCTAGCGTTCTAGAACAAATTGAAGGTGAACATTTTGATTACATGATTCATGATTCTATGTTTGGTTGTGGCCATTTAATTGCTCAAATTCTTAAACTTCCAGCCATAAATTCATGCACATCTTTTGCGCAGGATGAAAAATCCTTTGAGCAAATGTTAGGTCATCTGTCAAAAAATATCCCAGTAGAAATTCATGATAAAATACAGAATGATTTTCAAAACTTAAAAAAGGGAATTACTGAAAAATATGGTGTTGAAATAAAATCATCGTATGAAGTTTTCTGTAATCCTGCACCCCTTACTATTGTGTATACAATTAAGGAGTTCCAGCCTTTTGGTGATACGTTTGATGAAACATATAAATTTGTAGGACCATCTATCTCTACACAAATGAAAAACAGAGACGTTGATTTTACTTCAATTGAAGAAAAAAGTCCGATTTATATTTCATTAGGTACTGTTTTTAATGAAGCGATTGACTTTTATAAACTGTGTATGAAGGCCTTTGAGAATAGTGAGCATACAATTGTTATGTCTATTGGTAATAAAACAAAAATAAGTGATCTAGGCGAAATCCCTAAAAACTTCATTGTGAAAAACTATGTGCCTCAAACCGAACTGCTTACTTATACGAAACTATTTATTACACACGGCGGGATGAACAGTACGCATGAAGGACTATATAACGGGGTTCCGCTCGTTGTAATACCGCAAAGTGCAGATCAGCCAGCAATCGCAAAGCAAGTGGAGAGTCTTGGAGCAGGAGTTCAATTACATATGAATGAATTAACCGTGGAGAAATTGCGTGAAAGTGTGGAGTTAATTTTAAATAACCCTTCATATAAAGAGGCTGCTTTGAATTTGAAGGAATCATTCCGAACATCGGGTGGATATAAGGAAGCTGTTGATGAAATTTTTACATTTGTAGGTCAGTAATAAATATAAAGTTATACATGAAAAAAGTGTCTATATTAAATGATATAGACACTTTTCTGTTGTAAGAAGAGAAGAATTGTTTAAATGAAAATACTAAATGTGAATTTTGAGAACTAAGTCTACAATTTCTGCTGCACACTTTTATTTTATCCCGTATTAACCGACCGTAAAACCCCAACTAATTAAAGTTTTACTTTATGATTTCAGGATGTGGTTTTATATGTTAGTAATAATTTCACTGTTTCTGCACAACTTCTGCACATGCTTAGGCGAGTTCTATGTCATGATATATTCATAAAGTGAAATATTTCACAAGGAAAAAATATATTTTCACTGCGGTGTATGCATAATTAATACATACATCGGTACAAGTTTGTCTCTTGTTATTCTTTTACATCAAAGCCCACATTCCACTACAAAGTATAACAAGAAGGAGACATGAGCATGAATAATCGATTTTTAAAACAACTACAAAATATGAAAATGAACAAAAAAAGTTTAGGAGCTGTAGCATTAACAGCTGGAATTATTAGTACGACACTTATTCCTCAAAATGCTTATGCGCACGGTTTTGTTGAAAAGCCCGGTAGCCGATCCGCTTTATGTAGTCCAACTTATGGTGCGCTAAATGTAAACTGTGGAAGTGTTATGTATGAACCACAAAGTTTAGAAGCTCCAAAAGGGTTCCCGCAAGGTGGTCCAGTAGATGGACAAATTGCTTCAGCAGGCGGAAAATTTGGTGGTATTTTAGATCAACAAACAGCAAATCGTTGGTTTAAAAATACAATCACTGGTGGGGAAAATACATTTACTTGGAAGTATACTGCGCCTCACTTAACGAGTAAGTGGCATTACTATATTACTAAAAAAGGATGGAATCCAAATAAAGCGCTAACAAGAGCAGATTTCGAACCAATTGGAACTGTACAACATGATGGTTCTGCAGCTTCAAATAATTTAACTCATAAAATCAATGTACCTACTGATCGTAGTGGATATCATGTGATTTTAGCAGTATGGGATGTAGCTGATACAGCAAATGCATTCTATAATGTAATTGATGTTAATCTTATTAATGATGTGAAACCAGACATAGAAGCGCCAAGTATTCCAAATGGACTTCAGACGCAAAAAGTAACAGCGAATAGTGTAGAACTAACATGGAACGCTTCTACGGATAATGTAGGGGTAAAAGGATATCAAATCTTCCGTAACGGAGAGATGATTGATACAGTACCAGGGACTCATTTTATTGATAAGAAGTTACAACCAAGTACAGAATACTCTTATACTGTAAAAGCAATTGACGCAGCTGGCAATGTATCAAAAGAAAGTACAGCGCTTACAGTAAAAACGACAGTTGAGACTCCTGATACAGAAGCACCAACACAACCAAAAGGATTACATAGTATGGGAACGACAGCGTCAAGTGTGGATTTAATGTGGAGTCCATCTGACGATAATATTGGTGTAGACCATTATGATATTTATAGAGAAACAGAAGGGTCAATGAAAAAGATTGCAACATCCAATACAACTTCTTATTTGGATAAAAATCTGCTCGCTAATACTACTTATAAATATGTAGTGAAAGCTGTTGATGTAGCTGGAAATGAATCCGTACAGAGTGATATATTCACAATTACTACAAAAACTGAAAGCGCTTCATATGAAGCGTGGGATGCAAAAAAAGCATATAAAAAGGGAGATAGAGTTCTGCACGAAGGAAAAGTATATGAAGCAGTCCAGAGTTATCAAGGAAATGGTGATCCAAACTGGATTTATGCATTATCATTATGGAAAACAGTGTAAGTTTTACCTAGGTATGAACTAAAAGATGATGGGCTTTGATACAAAAGGTAATTTTGAGAATTCACTTTTCTATTAATAAAAAAGGGTAGTGTATGAATACATAAGATTCATATACTACCCTTTTTATTATGATAACACTTTCGTCATAAGTATGTGTGGAATGCCATCTTCCATAAATATATCAGAAGAAGTTTGATAGTCTAATTTTTTATAAAATCCTTCAGCTTGTGTTTGACCGTGTAGCTTCACTTTTGTAGCTTGTTCGTTACGAGCAATTTCTTCTAACGTTTGAATGATGACTTTACCTAATCCATATGTACGATAATCTTTTAAAATACAAATACGTTCTAATTTTCCGACACCATCAACAAATCGTATACGCCCTGTGCCTACAGGAAGATCATGATAATAAACTAAAATATGTTTACATTGCTCTCCGATTTCATCGAATGTATCGAATTCATCTGTAAGAGGAACACCTTGTTCTTTTACAAATACTTCTTTTCGAATATGAAAGGCAGTTTCTAAATCAGTAAGTTCTGTTATAAGTTTGGATTGCAAAATGTTCAGTCCTTTCTAGTGTAATCAGTTTGCGTTTTCCTAGTATATCATAATAAAGCACTATTAAGAGAAGAAGAACATACTAAAAAGCCAACTTTAAAAAGTTAGCTTTTATTACAATTTCTTTATCCCATTTTTAGTGCCAATAATTGCTGTACTCGTCATACTTATAAACAACCCTGTTTCAACTACACCAGTAATCATTTTTAATTGGGTGTGTAAATGGGCAGGATTAGAAATATGATTAGGGAATATACAATCGATAATCATGTTATTGTTATCGGTTATATAGGTTTCATTATTTTTTAAACGTAACGTTGTTTGACACCCTAAAGACTGAATTTTATTTTCGGTTTGTTTCCATGAAAAAGGGATGATTTCAACAGGTAATGGAAAATTACCTAAATGTGTTACAAGTTTCGATTCATCAGCAATGATAATTAGTTCTTTAGAGGAAGAGGCAACGATTTTTTCACGAAGTAATGCACCGCCACCGCCTTTTATAAGTTGTAAATTTGAATCAATTTCATCCGCTCCATCAATTGTAAGATCAAGACTTTGTACGTCGTTTAACGAAAGTAGGGGGATATTTAGTTGATGTGCTAATGCTTCAGTTTCCTTTGATGTTGGTACAGCTTGAAATGATAATCCTTCTTTTACACGCTCACCTAATTTTTGTATTGTCCAATATACAGTAGAACCTGTACCAAGCCCAATCTTCATGCCATCATTTACAAAGTTAGCGGCATATTCGCCAGCGAGCTGTTTTAAATTCATCGCTTTACTCCGCCGGACGCGGCCCGGCATCAAGACCTGAATTTTCAACTGTAAGTACCGGACGAACGACTATATCTTTATGTACACGCATTTGACAAGATAATCGTAAATGATCTTCAATTCCTTTTTCCGTCATTGCATGTTTCTCATTCGCACTTGCTTCACAGAAATCACCTGCTAGTATTTCTACTCTACAAGTTGTGCAACGTGCATTCCCGCCGCAACGATGAAGAATGTTGACACCGCTATCTTCAATTGCTAATACTAACTTTGTTCCTTCTTTCACATCAAAAGTTCCCGCACCTTCAATTGTTAATTTTGGCAAATTTGTTCCTCCTCACGTAAAATTGTACATAACATATTTATGACCGCGAATTATTGAACATAAACATTATTTTTTTATATCCCCGTAACTTTTTTTAATGTTGAATCGTTTATTAAGTAAGCGCTGAAAAGGAGTGGTTATTTTGTGCACAAAAGTAACTCATGTTTCAAAGAACCATATCGATATGAATCATTCAAATATAAACTTTTTAATTGAACAATATGGAGAGTTAAAAAGATACTGTACTTTTTTAACGAAAAACAAATGGGATGGGGAAGATCTCGCCCAAGAAACAGTGTGTAAAGTGCTTCAAAAATATAGAAATAAAGATATTTGTATGACACTCGTCTATAAAATAGCAAGAAATCGTTGGTTAGATCAGATGAAGTCTAAGTCTGTTCATGAAAAAATAAGAGGACAAATCACTTTTGAAGAACCACATGAGAACATTGCAGATTTGCATGAAATGGTAGGGAAAGTATTGTCTTCATTAAATGTACAGCAATCCGCAATTTTATTATTAAAAGATGTTTTTCAATATAGTATCGCTGATATTGCTAAAGTGTGTTCTGTATCAGAAGGTGCAGTGAAAGCTTCTTTATTTCGGAGTAGAAATAGGCTGAAAACTGTAAGTGAAGAAGGGATTGAGATAGTCGAATTCACAGAGGATATTGAAGTTGTTGTAACATCTATTCGTGAGGAAAGACCAGAATTATTAACGAAGCTTCTTCCGACAATAGATTTTACTAAATTACCATCTAAACAGCCAGTCTTATTATTTAATGTGAAAAACCCTTCTTCCTACAGTTATATGCTTTACGCAGCATAACAAGTATTGGAGGGATTTAAAATGAATGCAATTCCATATGTAGTAGAACAAACAAAATTAGGAGAACGTTCCTATGATATATATTCAAGGTTATTGAAAGACCGCATTATTATTATCGGCTCAGAAATTAATGATCAAGTAGCGAGTAGTGTCGTAGCGCAATTATTATTTTTAGAAGCAGAAGATGCAGAAAAAGATATATTCTTATACATCAATAGCCCTGGCGGTTCAACGACAGCAGGTTTTGCAATATTAGATACGATGAATTTAATTAAACCAGATGTGCAAACGCTATGCATGGGCTTTGCGGCATCATTCGGTGCATTATTATTATTATCAGGAGCAAAAGGAAAACGGTTTGCTCTCCCTAACAGTGAAATTATGATTCATCAGCCGCTTGGTGGTGCACAAGGGCAAGCAACAGAAATTGAAATAACTGCGAAAAGAATATTAAAGTTAAAGCATGATATTAATAAAATGATTGCAGAAAAAACAGGCCAACCGATTGAAAGAGTAGCACATGATACAGAAAGAGATTATTTTATGACTGCAGAAGAAGCCAAGGCATATGGGATTGTAGATGACGTTGTTACGAAAAAATAAGTTAAAAACAGGCTAGAGGATATGCTAACCCTCTAGCCTATTTTTATTAATCTTTTACCCATTCATCAACTAGCGCTTGATTCTTCTTAATCCATTTTCGCGCCGCTTCTTCGGGATCTTTCGTTTTATTTAACTCGACCATTAACGTACCAAGCTGTTCATCGTTCATCTTCCATTTGTCAAAGTATTTTATGATATCCGGATGGTCTTTTTCGAAACCTTTACGAACAGAGTAATAAATGTCATCTTTTTCACCATATACTTTCTTAGGGTCTTTTAAATATTTTAAGTCAAATTCTGAAAAGCCCCAATGCGGATTCCAAAGCGTAACAGCGATTGGTTTCTTTTTCGTATATGCTTTCTTTAGTTCACTCATCATCGCAGCTTCAGAAGATTGGACAAGTTTTAGTTTTATATCATATTCTTTCATTGCTTTATTCGTTAAATTCATAAGACTACTACCGGGTTCGATACCGACAATTTTATTCTCTAGTTCATCTTTATGAGCATTTAAATCTTCGATACTGTTTATGTTTTTCATATAAGAAGGGACGACTAAACCTAGTCCAGTACCTTCGTACCATTTTGATTTTAAGACAATATCATCTTTATAACGATCGTTTAGCGGTTTATCTGTAACTGGTAGCCATACTTCTAAATTCGCATCAACATCACCACGAGCGACACCAGTCCAAATTGCGGCTTTTTCTAAATACATAAGTTCAACTTTGTAGCCTTTTTCTTCTAATAAAACTTTCCACATGTTTGCGGTTGCAATATTTTCTTTCCAACTTGTTACACCAAGTTTAATTTTTCCTTTCGAATTTGCATTTGTTGCATTACATGAAGTGAAAATCATAGTAATAAATAATGCAAGGCATATAAACCAAATTTTCTTTCGCATCGAAAACCTCCTAAGTAACGTTTGCCTTATAAAATAAATGTATAAGTAAGCATTCTTATTATGAACGGAAACGAGAATTTTAAAGAAATCTTATGAATGTCATTTTTATGTAATATTTCTTTGTAAAATCGCAACACTATGTGAATAGATGGGTAGAAAAGGAGTAGTGACATGGATAATACAAAGGTGCGTGTTGAAAACGTAACAAAAGTATTCGGGAAACATCCGCAAAGGGCCCTTTCCTTATTAAAAGAAGGAAAAAGTAAATCGGAAATTTTAAAAGAGACAGGAATGAACGTTGGGGTGAAAAAAGCAACGTTTGAAGTTTACTCTGGAGAGATTTTCGTTATTATGGGTTTGTCTGGTAGCGGGAAATCTACGCTAGTTCGTATGTTAAATCAATTGATTAAACCAACTGCAGGTCATATATACATAGATGGTGAAGACATCGCAACGATGGGAAAAGAAGAGTTACGGAGAGTAAGAAGAACGAAAATGAGTATGGTATTTCAGAAATTCGCTCTATTTCCGCATCGTACAGTTATACAAAATGTTGCATATGGTTTAGAAATTCAAGGAGTTCCGGTTGAAGAGCGAGAGAAAAAAGCGTTAGAATCGCTACAGTTAGTAGGACTCGATCATCATAAAGATAATTACCCAAGTCAACTTAGTGGTGGTATGCAGCAGCGCGTTGGAATCGCAAGGGCACTAACGAATAATCCAGATGTATTACTAATGGACGAGTCATTCAGTGCATTAGATCCACTTATTCGAAAAGAAATGCAAGATGAATTGTTAGAGTTACAAGATAAAATGGAAAAAACGATTATATTTATTACGCATGATTTAGATGAAGCGCTTCGAATTGGAGATCGTATCGCATTAATGAAAGATGGAGAAATTGTCCAAATTGGAACACCAGAAGAAATTATGATGAGCCCCGCTAATGAATTTGTAGAAAAGTTTGTTGCGGACGTGAATTTAGGAAAAGTAATTACGGCTGAGTCTATTTTAAAACGACCAGAAACTTTATTAATTGATCGTGGACCTCGTGTAGCCCTTCAAATTATGAGGAATGCAGGTGTCTCAACTGTATATGTTGTAAACAAAAAGTATGAGTTTTTAGGTATATTAACTGCGGATGATGCGAGTAAAGCAGTACAAAAACAGTGGCCGATTGCTGATTTATTACTTAATGATATTCCGCATGTGTATTTGGATACTTTACTGGAAGAGACTTATGCAAAAATGGCGGAGATGAAATATCCGTTACCAGTAATCGATGAGAAGAAAAGGCTAAGAGGAATTATTAAACGTGAAAGTGTCATTCAAGCTCTTGCAGGAAACATTGAGGAAGAGGTGAAAGACGATGAATAGTATACCGCGTATTCCATTAGGGGAATGGGTCGACTCATTTGTTGCAAGTTTATATGAGCACTTTGAAGGCTTATTCCGAGGATTCTCTTATATTATTGGCGGATTTGTTGATTTACTCACTAATTTTTTAACAATAATACCTGCCATATTGATGATTATTATCTTATGTTTCCTCATTTGGTACACAACGAGGAAATTATCTTTAGTCATTTTTACGCTCATTGGATTATTATTTATTTTGAATATTAACTACTGGGCACAAACGATGCAAACATTGGCACTCGTACTTACGTCTGTTATTATTTCAATTATTGTCGGAATTCCAATTGGTATATTAGCATCTCAAAATGAACGTTTCTCAAAATTTTTAAAACCAACATTAGATTTTATGCAAACAATGCCTGCATTCGTATACCTTATTCCAGCGATTACATTTTTCGGAGTAGGTGTAGTACCTGGAATTATTGCATCAGTAATCTTTGCAATGCCACCGACAATTCGTTTTACTGACTTAGGAATTAGACAAGTTCCAGAAGATTTAATTGAAGCAGCGAATGCATTTGGATCCACAGCATCACAAAAACTATTTAAAGTACAATTACCACTTGCAACCGGAACGATTATGGCTGGTGTGAACCAAAGCATTATGCTTTCGTTATCGATGGTTGTAACAGCATCACTTGTAGGAGCTCCAGGACTTGGAGTTGATGTATATCGCTCTGTAACACAAGTTAATATCGGAATGGGATTTGAAGCTGGATTAGCTATCGTAGTAATCGCAATTATATTAGATCGAATTACACAAGGGTTCCATACGAAAAGAAAATAATGAATAAAAAACACACTTTTATAATACAAAGTGTGTTTTTTATTGCATCCAGATCACATACGAACGATAACAGAACCTCCAGCTGGTGCACAAACTTGGTTTTTTTGTTGTTCCATTGATTTAATTAATTGATTATTTTCCTCGATTAATGAGATTAATTTAGTTAATTGATTTTCAAGACTTGCAATACGCTGCATCATATATTGTGAATCATGATGCAATGTATTCCTTGCGGGATGAGGGGAATAAACATACTGTTGATTTATATTTGGATTCCAATGAGGATACATTTGAATCGTTCCTCCTTCAATAAATTACGAAGCTTTCTTATAGTAAATGCCTATGTATAATTAATAGTTACTTGAAAATTTTCCAATATAAAAGGAGTATGTACAGAAAATGGAAAATATTATATGTGAAGTTACAGGACATTTTTTAGAAATATTTAAGCGAGATAGTGCGTATATTAATACATTCAAGTAAATGTATGTTATTTAGGGAGAAATGGTGGGAGGAGATGTAATTTTGGCTAAAAATAAAAAAAGAAATGATGCTTTGGCAATAGGTGTCGGTATAGGGGTTGTAATTGGTGTATTTCAAGGGCACTTTACAAATAATTTAGTAATCGGAATTGTGATTGGGATTATAATTGGGATTGCGTTTTTGAAGAAGTAATGAGATGTAAATTCATTTCAAAAATTATTGTATCAAAAGAATGAAAATTCGGAATATGAAACCTGTTTTTCCTTTTATTGTGATATTATATATGAAAAGGAAGGTGATGGATATGTCAACAAACAATCAAATAGAACAAAACTGTTTCATTTGCAAAAAACATATAGGAAATATTATAGTTCCAGGTGGAGCTATTTACGAAGATGAACTCGTTTACGTTGGACATGTCCACCGGGATAGTGAAGAAACATACCTGGGTTATGTAATGATAGATATAAAAAGACATGTACCTGGCCTTGCTGAACTAACAGATGAAGAAGCGAAAGCGTTCGGACTTATAACAAGTAGAGTAAGTAAAGCGCTAAAAGAAAGCGAAGGTGCAGAGCATATTTACACTTTTGTTTCAGGAAATGGTGCACCACATATGCATATGCACATTATTCCGCGTTATCCGAATACACCAAAAGAGTTTTGGTCACCAACCGAGATAGCGAAATGGACTGGCGCACCATATGGTGACGAAGAGAAAATAAAAAAACTATGTGAAAGAATACGAAAGTATATGGTAAATGAGTATGCATACAAAAAATAATACACAATATTCATGGGTTGGAAATATAGAAATGTGTTTAGGAGAAATTTCAGTTAAACAATATGGTGATATTGTACTTGATAAATATGGCGGGAATAAAAGTGCTGGAGCGAAAAAGAATGAAGATGGTGCATTAGTTTGGTCAAATGGTGAATGGGAATTTGCAGCTATTCTAGATGGACATAATAGTGCGGAAAGTGTTGAGTTAGTAGTAAATACAATCGAAAAAGAATATGAAAATATAAAAGTAATTTTGAATGAACCAATTAATTCAGTATTTCAGTCTGTTGAAAATCATATACTTACAATTTTTCAGTCATCTTCATTTAAGGAAAAGTGCAAAAAAATTAAAGGTGAAACAGCTTGCTTACTATGTGTAAGGAAAGAAAATTATATATGGTGGCTTTCTATCGGTGATTGTTTAGTGTATGTATTTCATGAAGAGTTACATAAGTTAGGACAATATGCATTAAATCAACGTCATTTTTACGAATGGATTGGAAATGTAAACACATTTGATTTACCTGTTCCTTGCTATTCATCAGGTATTCGTGAATTACGTACTGGAAAGAACCGAATTGTAATGGTGACAGATGGAGTATTAGAATGTGGGGAACGCCGATATGAAATACCTGTAAATTTGTATAATGCTATGAACAGAAATGATAAAACACTTAAAGAAAATATTCACAATGTTTTAGAACACGTGCATCATCAGTTGGGACGTGATAGTGCGACAATTATTAGTTGGGACGTAGAAAATAAAAGGAATGCTACGTATCCGAGTGATCAGCCGGAGAAAAGGTAAAGGAGGAAACATCACTGTTTTGGGTTAAAGGAATTTTATTAATAGTATGGATTATATCCTTAGTTGTTTTTGAAAAAGTAGTGAGGAAAAAACTAAATATACCGAAACAAACAGACTGGAATAGTAAATATGTAAACAACTTTCATAAATGGGGCACTAGGGCTCTTATTATTTCTTATATAATTTTTACGATGATATGTGCTACTTTAAATCCCGTTTATATTAGTAATTTACCCATTTTATTTTTAATAACTTTATACTGCTTTCAATCATTTATGGAGTGGAAATTTGATAAAGAATCGAGGGAATATGTCATTTCTTTAGGAACGGTTCCGCTATTAGTAATAACAGGAATTATTCTTAATTTTTTCTTTTATACCTATTGGATTTAATCATATGTGGAATGAATGGGGAGACAAAATGAAAAATCCTAAATTACGTGCTGAAGCAATGATTTTAAATGAAGATCATTCTAAAGTACTTGTACAATGCGATGAAAATGGATCATTTTATCGTTTTCCAGGTGGCTCTATTGAATTTGGTGAAACGTCAAAAGAAGCAATAATTCGAGAGTTAATAGAAGAATACGATTTGAAAGTTGATGTTCAAGAGTTAGCAATTGTAAATGAACACATTTTTGAGTGGGACAACGAAAAAGGTCATCATTGTACATTGATACATTGGGGGACTGTTGAAAAAATCATTACAAATGAAATAAGGCATAAAGAGCATGAGGATATTATATTAATTTGGAAAAGTCTAGAGGAATTACAGGAGAAGCCGACATATCCTGAAGGCATCATAAGTTATTTAGAAGGGGATAACCGTAATATAGTCCAATTTATTTCAAGTAATTAAATGAAATAACTAATAAACAAGAAACCATTTACTACTAAATGGTTTCTTGTTTATTTAAGCATTTATTTTAGTTAATATAGATGTAATGAAATTAGTTTTATCCTCTGCATACTTATGTTTATCAGTAGGATTAGCTTGTGAAAGTTGAATCTTTAACTGTTCATACTGCATGCGTGCAGTTTTATTGTCTATTAAGTAATCACGAAATTGTAATTGTTCTATTAAATATGTATTCCCTTGTTCATACATATGAATTTGATGAGTTCTTGGTTCACCTTTATTAAAATAGTATCTTTCGGGTAATACTTCTTTTCTATATTTATAGTTTAGTAGTTTTAACTTTTTAATACAATGTATACCGTCCGTATAATTTTCTAATTCAATTGCTATATCAATAATTGGCTTTGCACTTAAATATGGAATAGAAGTACTACCAATATGGTGTATCGCTAAAATATGTTCGCCAATTTGTTCCTCAATGAGTTGTTTCTCTTTCATAAACTCAATTTCCCATACGGTAAACCTAACATTTAATTAGCATCCCTTTCAAAATAGTTTTCAAAAAGTTTATTACATTTTCTTAAAGCTTCTCAAAACAAGGTGTTCCCACAATCTCCAAGGAAGAATCTTCTTCGCAAAGATCATAAATTTCACACCTTTACCGATTGGATATCGTAAATTTGTACGCTTAGATTCAGCAATTTCTACAATTTTATTAGCAACATCTATCGGATTACCAAATGTATCACTACCGCTATTAATATGTTTTTGTATTTTATCCATATACTCTTTGTAAGGAGATGTTGTATCAGATTGGTTTTCAGCTAGTTGTTTCCCAACCTCCCATATGTTTGTGTTATAAGAACCTGGTTCAATTAAAGCAACATCTATTCCGAAAGGTTTTACTTCTAAGCGAAGCGATTCACTCCAGCCTTCTAATGCATATTTTGAAGATACATAAGGAGATAAACCAGGGAATCCAACTTGGCCGCTAATGCTGCTTATATTAATGATTTTTCCACTTCTTTGTTTTCTCATATACGGTAAGACAAGCTGGGTAATTGATATAGCTCCAAATAGGTTCGTTTCAAATTGTTTACGGTATTCCTCTACTGGAATTTCTTCTACAAAGCCGCCATTTGCATATCCTGCATTATTAACAAGTAGGTCTACTTTTTGTATTTCTTTTAAAAATAATTGGAAGTTATGTATAGAGTTTTGATCGGTTACATCTAATTGTTGAATTTTTATGTTTTGTTGTAAGTTGAGTTGAGCGGCTTGAGATAGTAAGTTCACTTGTTTTTCAAGGTTCCGCATTGTAGCAATAACTAAATAATCTTTTTTTGCGAGTTCGAGTGTAGTTAATAGTCCAAATCCACTTGAGGCTCCTGTAATTATTGCGATTTTTTTATTCATTTTCCGCCAGCTTTCTTTTTCTTTTATCATAACGAGTTATGATAAGAAAATCTATTATTCTTACATTCAGTATGAAATCAATTTGTATGTAAAAAAGGGGATTATAGGGAATGAGCGTATATAGAGTAGTGTATATTAATATGATAATGAAATGAGGGAAGAAAAATGGTCCATGTGAAGGATGTATTAGCAGATCAATTGTTGGCGAATGCAAACGATCCCAGTTGGTATATTCCATTTTCAGATGCAGTGAAAGATCTATCTGAGAGAGAAGCTTTCTGGAAACCGAATGAAGAGAGTAATAGTATAGCTGAAATTGTACAACATTTACTGTATTGGAACTCAACGTGGCAAACTAGGTATAAAGAATCAAATGTGAATGCAGTACCCGCTATTGGAGATAATAACAAAAGTTTTATGCTTTCAGATAATCAAACTTTCGATGAATTACGGGAAAAACTATTAGAAAAACTGTTACAATGGCAAAATCTTATAAATGAAGAAAAGGTTGAAAGTGATGTAGTAGGATTTCCTGTTTCTGTAAAGTGGTGGGAAGTGTTAGCGAATGTAACAACTCATAATGCATATCATATTGGCCAAATTATTTACATCCGAAAATTACAGCAGAGCTTTGATAATGAATAAAATAATAGTTCTCAAATTAGGTGAACAAAAGTGGACAAAACGAGACAGATGTCTCATTTTGTCCACTTTTTTATTATGAAAGAAAAGAGAAAACCTATTAAATCAAGGATTAGAATTTGGCACGGTACTTGCAATATAAAAGATGATCAAGAAAATAGGAGGGCTGGATATGTTAAAAACAACTGAAAGTAAAGAGAATGAAATTACGAAAGAACAAGCTTGTTGGATGTACGAAAAAATGTTAGAGATTCGTAAGTTTGAAGATAAGGTGCATGAATTGTTCGCGCAAGGCGTTTTGCCAGGTTTCGTTCATTTATACGCAGGTGAAGAAGCGGTAGCAGTTGGTGTATGTGCCCACTTAACGGATAGTGACAGTATTACAAGTACACATAGAGGTCATGGACATTGTATCGCAAAAGGTTGTGATTTAAATGGTATGATGGCTGAACTTTTCGGGAAAGCGACAGGATTATGTAAAGGTAAAGGCGGTTCCATGCATATTGCGGATTTAGATAAAGGAATGCTTGGTGCTAATGGCATTGTAGGCGGGGGGGTTCCCACTTGCTTGCGGTTCAGCATTGACAGCTAAATATAAAGGAACAAAAGATGTAAGTGTTTGTTTCTTCGGTGACGGAGCAAATAATGAAGGAACATTCCATGAAGGGGTTAATTTAGCGGCGATTTGGAAGTTACCAGTTATTTTTATTGCAGAAAATAACGGTTACGGTGAAGCAACTACATTTGAATATGCTTCAAGTTGTGATTCTATTGCGGATCGTGCAAAAGCTTATAATATTCCAGGCGTTCAAGTAGATGGAAAAGATCTTCTAGCTGTATATAAAGCTGCTGCAGAAGCAGTGGAACGTGCGCGTAATGGTGATGGTCCAACAATTATTGAATGTATGACATATCGTAATTACGGTCATTTTGAAGGTGAAGCGCAAACATATAAAACATCAGAAGAAAAAGAAGAACATTTAAATGAAAAAGATGCGATTGTGAATTTCCGTAAGCATTTAATTCATGAAGGTTTATTAACGGAATCTGAACTTGTTGATATGGAAAAAGCAGTAGATGATGCAGTACAAAGATCCATTGAATTTAGTGAAAATAGTCCATACCCAGACGATGAAGAATTATTAAAAGATGTATACGTTTCTTACAAATAAGAGGAGGGTGAAAAAATATGACTAGAACAGTAAGTATGTCAACTGCAATTAATGAAGCAATGAAAATCTCAATGCGTCGTGATGAAAATGTAATTTTAATAGGTGAAGACGTTGCAGGCGGTGCACAAGTTGATCATCTGCAAGATGATGAAGCTTGGGGTGGTGTTCTTGGTGTTACGAAAGGACTTGTACAAGAGTTTGGCCGAAATCGTATATTGGATACACCAATTTCTGAAGCGGGTTATATGGGAGCTGCGATGGCAGCTGCTGCAACTGGGTTACGTCCGATAGCTGAATTAATGTTTAATGATTTTATCGGTAGTTGTCTTGATCAAGTATTAAACCAAGGTGCAAAATTCCGCTATATGTTTGGTGGTAAAGCGAAAGTGCCAGTTACGGTACGTACGATGCACGGTGCAGGTTTTAGCGCAGCTGCACAACATTCACAAAGTTTGTATGCCTTATTTACGAGCATTCCAGGTATAAAAGTTGTCGTTCCTTCTACTCCATATGACGCAAAAGGCTTATTATTAGCGGCAATTGAAGATGACGACCCGGTAATCTTCTTTGAAGATAAAACACTTTACAATATGAAAGGTGAAGTGCCGGAAGGGTATTATACAATTTCTTTAGGAAAAGCAGATATTAAACGAGAAGGTTCTGATGTAACAATTGTCGCAATCGGAAAACAAGTTCATACAGCACTTGCAGCTGCAAAGCAATTATCGGAAAAGGGGCTTGAAGTAGAAGTAATTGATCCACGATCTTTATCACCGCTTGATGAAGATACTATTTTATCATCTGTTGAAAAAACAAATCGTCTTATCGTTATTGACGAAGCGAATCCAAGATGTAGTATCGCAACAGATATTGCGGCAATTGTAGCGGATAAAGGTTTTGATGTGTTAGATGCACCTATTAAACGAATTACAGCACCACATACACCTGTTCCGTTCTCACCACCACTTGAAAAGTTGTATTTGCCAACGCCAGAAAAAGTAATTGAAACTGTATCAGAAATGATTGGAGACCAATCTTTATTACATGTGTAATAAAACGATGAGAAGGGAGAGAGACACATGGCTGTAGAAGTTGTAATGCCGAAGTTAGGTATGGCGATGAAAGAAGGTATTATTACGAGCTGGAATATTAAAGCAGGCGATAATGTAGCAAAAGGAGAACTAATTGCTAGTATTAATTCAGAAAAAATTGAAACGGAAATTGAAGCGCCAGCTGATGGTACGGTACTTGATATAGCTGTAAGTGAAGATGAAGGAGTGCCGCCTGGTACTGTAATTTGCTACATCGGTAAACCAAATGAAAAAGTAGAAATGCAGGAAAGCACACATGTGGTAGAAGAAAAAACATCTAATATAGAAGTACAAAATCAAGAACCAAATGGGAAAGAAGTAGCGAAGCAAAGAATTAAAATTTCACCTGTAGCGAAGAAAATTGCAAAGTCTGAAAATCTGGATATCAAGGCATTAGTTGGTACAGGTCCTGGCGGAAGGATTACAAAGGCAGATGTATTAAAGGCGCTAGAAGAAAGAGTAGCAAATCCAGAAGTACCTGAACAAGAAGAAAGTACAGTCGTTCCTGTTACTGGTATGAGAAAAGCAATTGCGAGTCGTATGCATGCAAGCTTACAAAATAGTGCGCAATTAACGTTAACGATGAAAGTAGATGTTACAGATTTAGTTGCATTACATAAAGACATAGCGGAAGTTGTGCAAAAACGATACGAAAACAAACTAACCATTACGGATTTCGTTTCTCGTGCTGTTGTATTAGCACTTAGAGAGCATAAAGAAATGAACAGCGCTTATATAGATGATGCCATTCATCAATTTGAACCTGTGCATTTAGGCATGGCAGTCGCATTAGAAAAAGGATTAGTCGTTCCAGCTATTCGCTTTGCAAATAATTTATCTTTAGTAGAGTTGTCTAAAGAGATTAAGGATATGGCACAAAAGGCACGAGCAGGTAGCTTAAGTAGTGATGATATGCATGGAACGACATTTACAATTAGTAATTTAGGTAGCTTTGGTATTGAATATTTCACACCTGTATTAAATACACCTGAGACTGGTATTTTAGGTATTGGCGCAATTGAACATGTTCCTGTATATAAAGGGAAAAAAATTAAAAAAGGTAGTATGTTACCTTTAAGTTTAACATTCGATCATCGTGTACTAGACGGTGCACCAGCAGCATTTTTACGCACAATTAAACATTATTTAGAAGAACCTATAACAATTCTTTTATAAAGAGGAGGTGAGAGAATGAGTAAACTAGTTGTAATTGGAGGCGGACCAGCTGGATATGTAGCGGCAATTACCGCGGCTCAAAATGGAAAAGAGGTCACTCTTATTGATGAAGCTGACCTTGGCGGAACGTGTTTAAATGTTGGGTGTATGCCGACGAAATCACTGTTAGAAAGTGCTGAAGTACATGACATTGTGAGAAAAGCGAATGATTATGGGGTTACGCTTAATACAGGAAGTATATCAATTGATTGGGATCAAATACAGGCGAGGAAATCACAAATCGTAATGCAACTCGTCCAAGGAATACAATATTTAATGAAGAAAAATAAAATTAAAGTTGTAAAAGGAAAAGCGAAATTCGAAACGGATCATCGTGTGCGAGTTGTACAAGGAAATAAAGAAGAAGTAGTTGATGGAGAGAGCTTTATTATCGCAGCTGGTTCCGAACCTACAGAATTACCATTCGCTCCGTTTGATGGAAAATGGATTTTAAATAGTAGCCATGCGATGTCTCTTAAGGGTGTACCATCTTCATTGTTAATCGTTGGCGGTGGTGTAATAGGCGGTGGTGTAATAGGATGTGAGTTTGCAAGTATTTATAGTCGCCTTGGGACAAAAGTTACGATTGTTGAAATGGCACCGCAATTATTACCAGGTGAAGATGAAGATATCGCACATATTTTAAGAGAGAAATTAGAAAGTGATGGCGTAGAAATATTTACAGGAGCTGCTTTAAAAGGATTAAATAATTATAAGAAGCAAGCTTCATTTGAATATGAAGGTAGTATCCAAGAAGCTAACCCGGAATATGTTCTCATTTCTGTCGGCCGAAAACCACGTGTACAACAATTAGATTTAGAAAAAGCGGGGGTTCAGTTTTCAAATAAAGGGATTGCTGTGAACGAACATATGCAAACGAACGTATCACATATTTACGCAGCTGGTGATGTGATCGGTGGAATTCAGCTTGCTCACGTTGCCTTCCATGAAGGAACGAAAGCAGCATTACACGCAAGTGGAGAAGACGTGAAAGTAAATTATCACGCTGTGCCTCGATGTATATACACAGCTCCAGAAATAGCTAGTGTCGGGTTAAGTGAAAAAGGTGCAAGAGAACAATATGGTGATATTCTCATCGGAGAATTTCCTTTTACAGCGAACGGAAAAGCTCTTATTTTAGGAGAACAAGTAGGGAAAGTAAAAGTCATTGTGGAACCTAAATACCAAGAAATTGTAGGGATTTCTATTATCGGTCCTTATGCAACTGAACTTATTGGTCAAGGAACCGTAATGATTCATACAGAAGTTACCGCTGATATAATGAGAGATTATATTGCAGCACATCCAACTTTATCTGAGGCGATTCATGAAGCGTTAATGCAAGCGGTAGGACATGCTGTACATGCTTAGAGGGAAATATAATAAACCACTATTCTCTAAATAAATAAGAGAATAGTGGTTTGACTTTTAATAATACCTTATTACTATTTAATTTCAATCGCTGAAGTAATATCGTTCCAATCAGCAGCTAAATTAGCAGTTTTACCGTACCAATCAGCATGTTTAAATAAAACGCCTTTTCCATATCCTTGTGTTGAAGTGTGCTCCCAAAGTGTCGTTGAATAACTTGCAGAAGGTGACGCTGTACTTACAGAAGAAATTCTGTCATTCCAGCTAGATGGTAAGTTTTTAAAGCCGCTACTCCAGTAAATATATTGGCCACCTTTATCTTTATGTTCATAAAAATCAGTACTACCAGCACCGCTACCTAAAGGATTAATTTTATTTTTAATTGCTTTTTTATCCTTTTCAATATACGCATCTAATGTTTCACGGCTAGTAAAACCATAAGCTAGCCAATCTCCATTTTCATTTTGCTCTGGTAATACCATAGTAATTTGGATATTTTTCTTATCCTGATCACTTAATTTTGCAAATGAATTAACATTTTGTTCATCCACTTTTAAATAATCAAATGACTTAATTGTGTTACTTTTTTCTTCAGCACTTACCGCACCTAGTCCTCCAGTTAGTGCAAAACCCGCTACTAATGTCCCTGCTACTAATTTCTTCAACATATAACCATCCCTTTTTGTTTGAATTTTTGTACAGGTGAATCTTGTACAGCTAAAATGTATTCTAATTTTATACTTTTGCAAATATTCTGAAGTTTTAGAAATAATAGGCGGAATATTTATAGTTTTACATTTTTTCTTTAGAAAGAATGGTTATTGGAATGATACAATAAGTGGATATATTGTTTTTACTGGATGTAAAGATGTTTTAGGAGAGGTGTCATTGAAATATTTTACAAGAGATTGGTATAAAGAAATGCAAGTTTTAGAATTTGTAAGTTTTATAGATTCTATAAAAGAATGGTCGGAAATGGATATAGAAAGTTTAAAGGAGGAAATGGAGAAAAGGAAAATAGATTTATTAAAATTCCTTCCTGAATCGATATACTCAATTATACAAAACATCACAACTAATTCAAAATACCCATCAGGTGAACTGAAAAAACGTATGCAAAAGTGGACAGCAGATTATGAGAAAAGAGTGGCACAATTAGATCAATTATACGTAGAATATTTTAATTCCATTGAGAAAAAACTTCCGTCAAATGTCGCTCAGTTACACAAGACATCACTACACGATAGTGTAATTAAAGTAGTAAAGAGAAAGTCAGAAGATACTTTGTCTATCATATTAGATTGCAGTGGTACTTTTAGTGAATTTGATAAACTTGAAGTAACCTTTATCCCGCATTAACGGGCAGTAAGACACCCACCTCAAAATGCAGCGAAAACAAAGAAGTTAGGTGGGGATCAACTGCCCGTAAAGCCCGATTGGTTAGAGCTAATAATCAGTGGGGGATGAACAAAACCCCCGCTGATTAAAGTTTCACTTTATAGGAGTAACAAAGTGTTCTATGCCGGAAAACTTTGAAGATGCTTGGTGGTTATATCATGAAATAGCTCTTACTGAAGATGGTTTTGAACTAGGTGTTTTATTTGACTGTCCATTTAGAGAAGTGACGATTTGCGCGGCAGATGCATTACTTGTGAAGAAATAACTTTTTATGGAGCATTACAAACGTTTGACATAATAAAAAAATAAAGTTATTGTAGAGACATGAAGTCTACAATAGGGGCTGTACTATGAAATATTCTAAAGCTACAAATTATGCTCTTCATACAATACTTTTTCTGGCAAAGGCTACACCAAATAAGTTAGTTAGTGTTCACCAATTAGCAGAAATGCAAAATGTTTCACCAACGTACTTGTCTAAAATACTAACTAAGTTGACGAAGGAAGGGATGATACATTCATCATCTGGTCCAAAGGGCGGTTACTCGCTTAGTAAGAATTGGGAAGATATTTCATTTTTAGATATTATACATGCAATTGAAGGTAAAACATCATTGTTTGAATGTTGTTTACATGACAAACCTGGATGTTTAATTAATGAAGTAATGCTTGCAGCAGAAGAGGAAATGGAAGAAGAGTTACGAAATCAAAAAATCGTAGATCTTGCGAAAAAAATAAAAGTGGATTTTTAATCTGCTTTTATTTTTAAATTAATTAAGGATAAAAAGACTCTTTGATATCTTTAATTGTAGTTAGAAAATGATATGAAGAAGGAGAGAAGATGATGACTAAATTTTGGAATGATCGATATAAATCAGATGAATATTTTTACGGGGAAGAACCTAATACATTTATTAAAGAACAAGCATTTCGTTTAGCAAATCACAATAAAGTAATAGCTTTCGCGGAGGGAGAAGGTAGAAATGCTGTATTTCTAGCAAGACAAGGGAACGAAGTAACAGCTATTGATTATTCGGAAGATGGATTAGAGAAGACAAAAAAATTGGCAGAGAAGCATAATGTAAACGTGCATACAAAAAAAGTAGATTTATTAGCTGATAGTTTGCCAGAAAATGAATATGATGCAGCAATTATGGTATTTGGACATTTTCATGATGATTATAAAAAAATGATATTAGGTAAAATGATACAAACGATAAAGCCTGGTGGTTTAATTATGTTTGAGGTTTACTCAAAAAAACAAATAAACTATAGTACTGGTGGACCAAAAGATGTTGATATGCTGTATGATCCAATTGATATTCTTACTTGGTGTGAAGAACATAAGGTAATTCATTTCTTTAATGGAGAACAAGAGCGAGTTGAAGGGAAAGGGCACACTGGTTTAGCTGATGTTATTCAAGTTGTTATTAGAAAATGAATATAAGTGTTAATGAAAGGTAAATGTATGAATGTAAAAAGACCAGTCATGTTGAAGTGCACCCCAATTGTTAGACACATAACTAACAATTGGAGGTGCATTTTTTATGGCTAAATTTTCTTCAAAAGATAAAATAAAAGCA
>NZ_JAKUGE010000049.1:0-41499 GCF_022663795.1 Bacillus cereus group sp. BfR-BA-01349 | reverse complement strand
GCTTTTATTTTATCTTTTGAAGAAAATTTAGCCATAAAAAATGCACCTCCAATTGTTAGTTATGTGTCTAACAATTGGGGTGCACTTCACATAGGATGGTCTAGGGAAGGGGACAATTTATGTCAATTTAATTAGGGATGGAAGTTGCTTTAAGACACTGGGGAATGTCTTATAAATTAGGGAGGAACAACTTCGATACATATACTATAAAAGGTAGGTGTGACTCTCATGTGAACATAGGGTGAAAGAGAGAGGGAGTTTTAAATAAAAGGTAGAAAGACAAAAAAATAAGACCATCATTTATAAGATGGTCAAGGAAGGGGACAATTTATGTCAATTTAATTAGGGATGGAAGCTGTTCAAAGACACTGGGGAATGTCTTATAAATTAGGGAGGAACAGCTTCGATACATATACTATAAAAGGTAGATGTGACCTCTGTGTGAACATAGAGTGAAAGAGAGAGGGAGTTTTAAATAAAATGAAAATTTAATGAGTGTTTTTTGTTCATCCCCTGTTGATTATTAGCTTTAACCAATCGGGCGTTTATTGCCCACAAATAGTGGAATAAAAGATAGAGCAAACAAAAAATAAGACCATCATTTATAAGATGGTCAAGGGAAGGGGACAATTTATGTCAATTTAATTAGGGATGGAAGCTATTCAAAGACACTGGGGAATGTCTTATAAATTAGGGAGGAACAGCTT
Source organism: Bacillus cereus group sp. BfR-BA-01349 (assembly GCF_022663795.1). Lineage (NCBI taxonomy): Bacteria > Bacillati > Bacillota > Bacilli > Caryophanales > Bacillaceae > Bacillus > Bacillus cereus group sp. BfR-BA-01349. The sequence goes on along the minus strand of NZ_JAKUGE010000049.1, from coordinate 40,792 downwards.
CGATACATATACTATAAAAGGTGGATGTGACCTCTATGTGAACATAGAGTGAAAGATATGGGGATTTGAAAAATAGTACATATGAAATTGTTATTGCTAGCAATATTGAGTTAGGATATAGAGTTTTCCAGCATAAAAACGAAAAGGAATCTGAATATAAATAAAAGTTGTAATCTATGAAAAAAAAGATTATGCTCAACTATATTATGAGAATATAAGGTTTGTCCCAATTATTTAAGGGCTTTTAAAAAGCTTTTTATTTATGAGGGGAAAGTTTCACTTTAATAAGGGAGTTAGTGATATGAACGTAACAAAAAAACAAGGGCTGTATAATCGTCTTATACGATTAAACCCACCACAAATATTAGCATTAGGCTTTTTCTGCTTAATTGTGGTTGGCGGTTTGTAATTAAAATTACCATTCGCAACGAAAGCACATATTAGTTGGGTAGATGCTTTCTTTACAGCAACTTCAGCAGCGACCGTAACTGGTTTGGGAGTAGTGGATACAGCAAGTACATTTACGATGTTTGGCGAAATTGTTATTATGTTTTTAATTCAAACAGGTGGTCTAGGTCTTATGACAATTGCCATTTTAATTGTTTGGGTACTAGGTAAAAAAATCGGATTACGCCATCGTTTATTAATTGGAGAAGCATTTAATCAAACCAATATAGGTGGTCTTGTAAAATTAGTAAAGCGTGTCTTTATATTTTCGATTTGTATTGAACTTATTGGGGTCATTTTTTTATCGTTTCGCTTTATTCCAGAGTTTGGTTTTGGAAAAGGTTTATACTATAGTATTTTTCATGTAATTGCATCTTATAATAATGCAGGATTTGCTTTATGGCCAGATAATTTAACAAGATATGTAGGGGATCCCATTATTAATATTGGGATTTGCTCTTTAATTGTAATCGGAGGACTCGGTTTTACCGTATTAATTGATATATGGTATAGTCGCAGTTTTCGAAAATTATCACTTCACTCAAAAATAATGATTATTGGAACAGTAGTGCTAAATGTTATAGCAATGATTGTAATTTTTGTATTGGAATATAATAATGTGAAGACGTTAGGGAATTTATCTTTAAATGAAAAACTATGGGCTTCCTTCTTTCAAGGTATTACTCCGCGGACAGCTGGATTTAATACGGTTGACTATGGAGGTATGGAAGAATCATCTATATTATTTACGATGATTTTAATGTTTATTGGTGCAGGAAGTGTATCGACAGGTGGAGGAATTAAATTAACGACGTTTGTTATCTTAATTACATCTGTCCTTTCTTTCTTTAGAAAAAAGGAGGAAATTGTTTTATTTCAGCGTACAATTAAAATGTCGACAGTAACGAGGGCATTAGCAATTGCTGTTGCCAGTCAAATACTTATTTTAGCAGCGGTATTCATATTAATGCTTACAGAAAACTTCAGCTTTATTCAATTATTATTTGAGACAATATCAGCGTTTGGCACAGTCGGATTAACGATGGGAATTACTGCACAGCTATCGGCATTCGGAAAATGTATTATTATGTTTGTTATGTTCTGCGGATTAATTGGACCATTAACACTTGTGTTCTCTTTAGCGCGACCAGCAAAACAAAAAATAAAATATCCATCGGAAGATGTGTTTACAGGATAAGGTATCCCGCGTTAAGCGAGATACCTTTTTCTTTTTTAGAACAGGGAGAACAATAGACCAATAAGTGCTACTCGGAATAAAATTGCGATAAGTGCAGCAATTCCACCGACAACTGCAGCGATACCGCCAGTTACAGTAGCTCCGCGATTATAAGCGTAAATACCGAGTAAAACAGAAACAAGACCAAATAGTGTTGGAAATGTAAATAGCGATAAGATAGATAGCGCAAGAGCGATAAAACCAGCAGTTGATCCAGCAGCGGACGATTTTACAACATCTTTATCGTCTTTATCATCGTAATTATAATCAATGCGTTGTGGTGCAACCTCAGCGGCGTACTCTTCTTTATAGTCACTATAATCACTATCTATTCTATCTCTTCTTTTATAATCATCAAATTTCTCAGTCAAAATCATGACTCCTTTCATAACAAGGTTCAATAGTAGTATGTATCTCTTTTTCTTTTTTATCCCGCTATTTGTGGGAGTCGAGCTACGTACACATCCCACTGATTAAAGTTTCACTATACCGGAGCATGTACAGGGAGTAGTATCTTTTAAAAGAAGGAAAATGTTTTTTTGAAATAGGAAAAGTTAGTATGACTTCCTCTATTTTGGAAAATATAAAAAGGAATAATGAGGAAAGGGTGCAATACATAATGGAACATCCAATTGAAAATTTAATGAAAACGGCAATGACAAATTTAAAAGAGATGGTAGATGTAAATACAATTGTTGGGAGCCCGGTTTCAACAGCTGACGGAAATGTAGTATTAACAGTATCTCAAGTGGCTTTTGGTTTTGGAGCTGGTGGAAGTAATTTTAAAGGGGATTTCATTGCTGAAAAACATAACGGTGGGCAAAATCAGCATAAAGAGAACAAACAAGGGCATCCATTTGGAGGAGGAAGCGGGGCTGGGGTTTCCATTAGTCCAGTAGCTTTTTTAGTAGTTGGTTCTAATGGGGTGCAAGTATTACATCTCAACAGCAGTACACATTTAATTGAAAAGGCTTTAAATACTGTACCAAGCACTGTAGATAAATTTGTGAATGGTCGTCAAAAGTGAACTTGCATTTTTTAGGAATTATGATATATTAGAAAAAGTGCGCTTTAGGATGATCGGAATAATTGAAATGTAAATATATATGATGTGTGGAATAAGGGAGAGGAATTTATGATTAATATCAAAAACTTAGTAGTTGGCTTATTTATGTTAGTAAGCGGCTTTGTTGTATATGTAATAAAAGAAAAAGCTCCATTCTAAAACAGACAAACCGTTAATGTCTGTTTTTAATTTACCGAAAAAAATTGACAAGTTATTGTATTGGTGTTATAATTTTAATTCGTGTCTCGGTTACAGCTAGTGTAAAGTAAATATCTCTTATGAATGCAATACGAAAAGTTTGCGAAAGATCGGGTAATTTTATCAACAACTTTTGTGAACAAACCCTATAAATTGTATTTGTAAGCTATATATGTATACTAGTGAATCAAGGAGCGGTCAGTGGAACCGTAATGATGAGAGAGAGGTAGGGCTTTCATCCAGTATATGTTACTTTCCCGTTAGGTGAATATAAAAAAGAGGACTCCTTTTAAAAGGAGTCCTCTTTCATTTTTTAAGTGCGACTTTCAACTTGTTGACAAATTTCATCCGTTGTTAAACCGTGAGCTGTAATGACTGATCCTTTAATTGATGTATCTGCAATGCCCATCACATTAGAATCTTGCCCAGTTACAACGCAACAATCACACCCTTGTGCATCCTGTTCTGAGTTAAGTGTAACAACTTCATGACCTTGTTGTTGAAGAGCTTGTTGAACGTCTGTTAATGAGTTTTCAACGCCAATTCTAGCCATAATTCTCACCTCCTACCATCTAATTGCTAGTATGCTCAAGTTCACTGCATATATTTATGAAAAGACGGTAGGAAGTAAATCTTTGTTTAGTCGTTATATACGCCAGTAAGCATTTGACTAACGAATTGATCGTTTAATGTATCTTGTGCTGAAGAAGTATTTGAATGGATGTCGATTGAAGCAATAAAATGATTATGTTCTTTCGTATTTGGTTCTACCTCTACGTAATTATCGAATTTACAAAAACCTTTCGTATCCATTAGATCAAATAATTGCAGCATTTCTACTACCTCTTGTCTCGTTCCTTTAATTTGTACACACGCCATATTTATTTCCTCCTTTATTTTGACAAATTGTTTTTTAAAAATAGGATTATGATTACGAAATGAAAAATATGAATGTTATTTTTAGACAGCGCTATTTTTGTTATTTCCCCCCTTTTTCAGCAAAAGTCGTTATATATTCCCAGATTTATAAAATCGGACGTCCGTTTATTGAATACAATAGATTCGTATCAATTGATGAAAATCCTTCTTTTAAACAAATATTTTTTTAGTGGAAATTAGCGAAAAAAATTTTTGGTTTTTTTGTAAACGTTAACAATGTTGTTAAATCAGTATAAGCAAAGAAGTACGTACGATTAAAAATTATAAATTTTCTAAAAATTCTCTTGATTTATTTAGAAAGGAGAGTAAACTAGGAAACAATAAAAAATTCATAGAACATAGGAGGCGCTTCTAGTGAATGAGCAATGGATTTTCTTAAATGGAGAATTTGTTCCAAAAGATGAGGCAAAAGTTTCAGTATATGATCATGGCTATTTATATGGCGATGGAGTGTTTGAAGGAATTAGAGTTTATAGCGGTAATGTTTTCCGTTTGAGAGAGCATCTTGTCCGGCTGTATGAATCAGCAAAATCAATCCTTTTAGAAATTCCATATTCATTAGATGAAGTAACAAATATTGTTGTTGAGACGATTCGACAAAATAAATTATCTAATGGATACATTCGCCTTGTTGTATCAAGAGGAGCAGGAAATCTTGGATTGGATCCCGATTCATGTAAGAAGCCGAATGTAGTAGTAATTGCAGAACAATTATCTTTATTCCCGCAAGAATATTATGAGAAAGGGATTCCAGTTGTAACAGTTGCAACGCGCCGAAATCGTCCCGATGTTTTATCCCCTCAAGTAAAATCTTTAAATTACTTAAACAATATTTTAGTTCGTATTGAAGCGAAATTAGCTGGAGTACAAGAAGCACTTATGTTAAATGATCAAGGATATGTAGCTGAAGGATCAGGAGATAACGTGTTTATTGTTAAAGGAAATAAATTAATTACACCACCAAGTTCTGCTGGAGCGTTAGAAGGTATTACACGAAACGCTATTTTAGAAATCGGCGAAAAACTTGGGTATGACGTAAGAGAAGAGTTATTTACAAGACATGATGTATATGTAGCTGATGAAGTGATTGCTGTTACGACAGTAGATGGTAGAACGATTGGCTTAGGGCAAACAGGTCCACATACGAACCGTTTATTAGAAGAGTTTCGTAAGTTAGTTGTAGAAGATGGAGAGAAAATTTACGAAGAAAATAAAGTTGGATAACAACTTTTTTAACATAAGAAAGCGTTGATAGGGAGGAGTAGTTGATTGTGAAGCCTCACAGAGAGTCGGTGGTTGCTGAAAACCGATGGTTCACGTCGACGAACATCGCCCTTGAGTGCTAAGCTAAAGCATTTGTCTAGGCTTAGACGGTAGCTCCGTTATTAGCTAGATCCATTTATGGATCACTGAGGCAAGAGTATTCTTGCGAAGAAGGGTGGTACCGCGAAATCTTTCGTCCCTTCAGCACATAGCTGGAGTGTGGACGTAGGATTTTTTTATTGTATAAAAGTTTGAAAAAGGGGGCTTATAAGAACAATGTCTTCAAAAACGGAAGAGAAACTGGCAACTGGTGCACAGCTATTGTTAGAAGCGCTAGAAAAGGAAGGGGTAGAAGTGATTTTCGGTTATCCGGGTGGTGCCGTTTTACCTCTCTATGATGCATTGTATGATTGTGAAATTCCGCATATTTTAACAAGGCATGAGCAAGGGGCAATTCACGCTGCTGAAGGATATGCCAGAATTACAGGGCATCCAGGGGTTGTAATTGCAACGAGTGGACCAGGTGCTACAAATGTAATTACGGGTCTAGCTGATGCAATGATTGATTCATTGCCACTTGTAGTATTTACAGGCCAAGTAGCAACAACGTTAATTGGGAGCGATGCTTTTCAAGAGGCAGATATTATGGGACTTACGATGCCAGTGACAAAACATAACTATCAAGTGCGAAAGGCCTCAGATTTACCTCGAATTATTAAAGAAGCATTTCATATTGCTAAAACAGGAAGACCAGGACCAGTCGTTATTGACCTTCCGAAAGATATGGTAGTCGAGAAAGGTGAGCGATGTAGCAATGTACAAATGGATTTACCAGGATATAACCCTAATTATGAACCGAATCTACTTCAAATAAACAAATTACTCAAAGTAATTGAAACCGCAAAAAAACCGTTAATTTTAGCTGGAGCGGGTATATTGCATGCGAAAGCTTCGAAAGAATTGACAAGTTTTGCTCGTAAATATGAAATTCCTGTTGTGCATACATTACTTGGTCTCGGTGGCTTTCCACCAGATGATGAACTATTTTTAGGAATGGGAGGAATGCACGGTTCTTATACAGCCAATATGGCGTTATATGAATGTGACTTACTCATTAATGTAGGTGCGAGATTTGATGATCGGCTTACAGGGAATTTAGCTTATTTTGCTAAAGGGGCTACTGTTGCACATATCGATATCGATCCAGCAGAAATCGGGAAAAATGTGCCGACTGAAATTCCTATTGTTGCAAGTGCTAAGCGGGCATTGGAAGTATTACTTGAACCAGAAGGGGGAAAAGAAAATCATCATGAATGGATCACTTTATTAAAGGGGAGAAAAGAACAATATCCATTCTCTTATAAAAGAAACTCTGAAAGTATTAAGCCTCAATACGCAATTGATATGTTATATGAAATTACGAAGGGAGAAGCGATTGTAACAACAGACGTTGGGCAACATCAAATGTGGGCAGCGCAATATTATCCGCTGAAAAATCCAGATAAATGGGTAACTTCTGGTGGATTAGGAACGATGGGGTTCGGATTTCCAGCAGCAATCGGTGCGCAAATTGCAAAGCCTGAGGAACTAGTTATTGCAATTGTCGGTGACGCCGGATTTCAAATGACCTTGCAAGAATTAAGTGTGTTAAAAGAACACTCGTTGCCTGTTAAAGTATTTATCTTAAATAATGAAGCTTTAGGAATGGTAAGACAATGGCAAGATGAATTTTATAATCAAAGATACTCGCACTCTTTATTGTCGTGTCAACCAGATTTCGTCGCTCTTGCGAATGCGTATGGCATAAAAGGAGTTCGCATAGAGGATCCACTTCTTGCAAAGAAGCAAATACAGCAGTCGATTGAATTACAAGGACCAGTCGTAATTGATTGCCGTGTACTTCAATCAGAAAAGGTAATGCCGATGGTTGCGCCAGGGAAAGGTGTTCACCAAATGGAGGGAGTGGAAAAAAGGTGAAGAGAATTGTTACAGCGACAGTTCGAAATCAAAGTGGTGTGTTAAACCGAATTACAGGGGTTATGACACGAAGACATTTTAATATTGAAAGTATTTCAGTAGGTCATACGGAATCATCGGACATATCGCGGATGACGATTGTTGTACACGTTGAAAATGAACAGCAAGTGGAGCAGTTAATTAAACAACTTCATAAGCAAATTGATGTTCTGAAAGTATCAGATATTACAGAAGAAGCGATGATTGCTAGAGAACTTGCACTTATTAAAGTAGCAACATCAGTAGCAAGAGCAGAATTATATAGTTTAATTGAACCGTTTCGAGCCGCTGTAATAGATGTTGGGAAGGATTCCATAGTTGTGCAAGTAACAGGTACGCAAGATAAAGTAGAAGCGTTAATCGAATTACTTCGTCCATACGGTCTGAAAGAAATTGCTAGAACAGGTGTAACAGCATTTACGCGTAGTATGAAAAAACAAGATAAGCAAGTTATGTTAATTCAATAATCATTTAAATATAGGGGGAAATGAAAATGACAAAAGTTTATTATGAGAAAGATGTAACGGTAAATGTATTAAAAGAAAAGAAAGTAGCAATCATTGGATATGGTTCGCAAGGTCATGCGCATGCGCAAAACTTACGTGATAACGGATTTGATGTAGTAGTAGGTTTAAGAAAAGGTAAGTCTTGGGATAAAGCGAATGAAGATGGATTTTCTGTATATACAGTAGCAGAAGCAGCGGAAAAAGCTGATGTAGTAATGATTCTACTGCCTGATGAATTACAACCAGAAGTATATGAAGCTGAAATTGCACCAAATTTACAGGCTGGAAACTCTCTCGTGTTCGCACATGGATTTAATGTTCACTTTGGTCAAGTAAAACCACCAGCTAATGCAGATGTATTTCTAGTAGCCCCAAAAGGACCGGGGCATCTCGTACGCCGTACGTTCGTCGAGGGCGGAGCTGTTCCTGCATTATTTGCAGTATACCAAGATGCAGCAGGAGTTGCGACTGAAAAGGCAATTTCTTATGCTGATGGGATTGGAGCGACGAGAGCTGGTGTATTAGAAACGACATTTAAAGAAGAAACAGAAACAGATTTATTTGGAGAGCAAGCTGTGCTTTGCGGCGGAGTAACTGCGCTAGTAAAAGCTGGGTTTGAAACGTTAGTTGATGCGGGATATCAGCCTGAACTTGCATATTTTGAATGTTTACATGAACTGAAGCTAATCGTTGACCTTATGTACGAAGGTGGACTTGAAAATATGAGATATTCAGTTTCTGATACAGCGCAGTGGGGAGACTTCGTATCAGGACCACGCGTTGTTACTGAAGATACGAAGAAAGCGATGGGGGCAGTATTAGCAGAAATTCAAGATGGTACATTTGCAAGAGGATGGATTGCAGAACATAAAGCAGGAAGACCAAATTTCCATGCGACAAATGAGAAAGAGAATAAACATGAAATCGAAGTAGTTGGACGTAAATTACGTGAAATGATGCCTTTCGTACAGCCGCGAGTAAAGGTAGGGGTTAAATAATATGAAGCAGGTTTTGTTCATGGATACAACGCTTCGTGATGGCGAACAATCACCAGGAGTAAATTTAAATGAACAAGAGAAATTACAAATTGCTAGGCAATTAGAGAGGCTTGGTATTCATGTAATGGAAGCTGGATTCGCGGCAGCTTCCGAAGGCGACTTCCAATCGGTAAAACGTATTGCGAATACAATTCAAAATGCTACGGTTATGAGTTTAGCTAGAGCGAAAGAAAGTGACATTCGAAGAGCATATGAAGCTGTGAAAGGTGCTGTATCCCCTCGTCTACACGTATTTCTAGCTACGAGTGATATTCATATGAAATATAAACTTTGTATGTCAAAAGAAGATGTGTTAAATAGTATTCATCGCTCGGTTACGCTTGGAAAATCATTATTTCCGACAGTACAATTTTCTGCAGAAGATGCGACAAGAACATCGAGAGCATTTTTAGCTGAAGCAGTAGAAATTGCGATTCGAGCAGGAGCGAATGTAATTAATATTCCGGATACAGTTGGATATACGAATCCGGAAGAGTATTATTCTCTTTTTAAATACTTACAAGAATCCGTTCCTTCATATGAAAAAGCAATTTTCTCTTGTCATTGTCATGATGATCTTGGGATGGCAGTAGCAAATTCATTAGCTGCGGTTGAAGGCGGAGCGTTGCAAGTAGAAGGAACAATTAATGGAATTGGAGAAAGAGCAGGTAATGCGGCGCTAGAAGAGGTCGCAGTTGCTCTTCATATTAGAAAAGATTTCTATAAGGCGGAGTCTTCTATGATGCTAAAAGAAATTAAAACGACGAGTACATTAGTAAGCAGATTAACAGGTATGGTTGTACCGAAAAATAAAGCGATCGTTGGAGCGAATGCTTTTGCTCATGAATCCGGAATTCATCAAGATGGTGTTTTAAAAGAAGTGACAACATATGAAATTATTGAACCAGCGCTAATAGGCGAATCTCAAAATCTATTCGTACTTGGAAAACATTCTGGACGTCACGCGTTTACAGAAAAAATGAAAGAGCTTGGCTATGAATTTACAAAGGAAGAACGAGATGCGGTGTTTGAAGCGTTCAAAAAATTAGCTGATCGTAAGAAGGAAATTACTGAGGAAGATTTACGTGCGCTTATGCTTGGTGAAGCAGCATTTGCAGCTCAGCAATATAACATTACGCAACTACAAGTTCATTTCGTATCAAATAGTACACAATGCGCGACAGTTGTACTAAAAGACGAAGAAGGAAATGCATACGAAGATGCAGCCACTGGTTCTGGTAGTATTGAGGCGATCTATAATGCAATCCAAAGAATTTTAGGATTAGAATGTGAATTGGTGGATTATCGCATACAATCTATTACACAAGGTCAAGACGCACTGGCTCATGTTCATGTTGAATTAAAAGAAGGAACGCATCAAGTATCAGGTTTTGGTGTTGCGCAAGATGTATTGGAAGCGTCGGCAAGAGCATATGTCCATGCAGCAGGGAAATTAAAATCTCTTATAGCGCTTGTGAAATAAATATTTGATAGGTGAGAGAAGCTTTCCTCACCTATCAAATTAAAGTTCTGAAAATTCGGTTAAAAGGAGTGTTAAAAATGGAAAAACGTATCGTTTGTTTAGCTGGTGATGGTGTTGGTCCAGAAGTAATGGAAAGTGCGAAGGAAGTATTGCATATGGTAGAAAGGCTATATGGACATCATTTTCATTTGCAAGATGAGTACTTTGGTGGTGTTGCTATCGATTTAACTGGGCAACCATTACCACAGCGAACACTTGCCGCCTGTTTAGCGAGTGATGCGGTTTTACTTGGAGCAGTAGGTGGACCAAGGTGGGATAGTGCGAAAGAAAGGCCTGAGAAAGGATTATTAGCATTAAGAAAAGGACTCGGTGTATTTGCGAATGTTCGCCCTGTAACGGTAGAAAGTGCAACTGCACATTTATCACCATTAAAAAACGCTGATGAAATTGATTTCGTTGTCGTTCGTGAATTAACAGGCGGAATTTATTTTTCTTATCCGAAAGAGCGAACGGAAGAAGTGGCGACAGATACACTTACGTATCATCGCCATGAAATTGAACGTATCGTTTCGTATGCTTTTCAATTAGCGAATAAGCGGAAGAAAAAAGTAACATCTATTGATAAAGCGAATGTTTTAGAGTCTAGTAAATTATGGAGAACTGTGACAGAAGAAGTAGCAATTCGCTACCCAAATGTGGAAGTAGAACACATTTTAGTAGATGCAGCAGCTATGGAATTAATTCGGAATCCAGGAAGATTTGACGTTATTGTAACGGAAAATTTATTTGGTGATATTTTAAGTGATGAGGCTTCAGTATTAGCTGGATCATTAGGAATGCTTCCATCAGCAAGTCACGCTGAAAAGGGACCTTCATTATACGAGCCTATTCACGGATCAGCACCGGATATTGCGGGGAAAAATAAGGCGAATCCAATTGCGATGATGCGTTCTGTTGCAATGATGCTTGGGCAATCGTTCGGATTAACGAGAGAAGGATATGCAATTGAAGAAGCAGTTTCTGCAGTCCTTAAATCAGGAAAATGTACAGCAGATATCGGGGGGACTGAAACGACAACTTCATTTACAAAGGCAGTTATTCAAGAAATGGAAGAGCAAGCGTTAGTAGGGAGAGGAAGATAATGGGGAAAAGGTTACTAGATAAGATTTGGGAAAGACATGTAGTTGCGACTAATGAAAATGGATTGGATTTATTATATATCGATCTACATCTTGTTCATGAAGTAACGTCACCGCAAGCCTTTGAAGGCTTGCGGCTTACAAATCGAACAGTCCGCAGACCAGATTTAACATTTGCAACGATGAATCATAATATTCCAACGAAAGATGTTTGGAATATTACCGACCGCATTGCGAAGCAGCAACTAGATACACTTCGGGAAAACTGTAAACAATTTCAGGTGCCATTAGCGGATATCGGAGATGAAGAGCAAGGGATCGTTCATGTAATAGGACCAGAACTTGGGCTTACGCAGCCAGGAAAAACGATTGTTTGTGGTGATAGTCATACAGCAACACACGGTGCTTTTGGCGCACTAGCGTTTGGTATTGGTACGAGTGAAGTGGAACATGTATTGGCAACGCAAACGTTATGGCAACGAAAGCCGAAAGCGATGGGCATTGAGTTAAAAGGAAAGTTACCGCAAGGTGTTTATGCGAAAGATATTATTTTACACCTTCTTTCAAAGTACGGAGTAGCAGTTGGAACAGGTTACGTAATGGAATTTTACGGAGAGGCCATTCATGCTATGGATATGGAAGAGAGGATGACGCTTTGCAATATGGCAATTGAAGGGGGAGCAAAGGCTGGCATTATTGCACCAGATGAAAAAACGGTTACTTACGTAAAAGGGCGTAAATATGCACCGAAAGACTATGAATCTATTAAGAAAAAATGGTCAGAACTTTATACAGATTTAGATGCAGTTTATGATTTACATATTCTAGTAGATGTTACGGATTTAGCGCCGTACGTTACGTGGGGAACAAATCCTAGTATGGGCGTTCGGATTGATGAGAAATTGCCAGAAAAGCATGATGCAAATGACGAAAGAGCGTTTTCTTATATGGGATTGAGTCCCGGACAAAGTACGTATGACATTCCAGTTCAACATGTTTTCATTGGATCTTGTACAAATTCCAGGCTTTCTGACTTAGAAATTGCTGCATCTGTCGTGAAAGGTAAAAAAGTAAAAGAAGGTGTGCGAGCACTTGTTGTACCTGGATCTCAAAGGGTAAGAGAAGCAGCGATGCATAAAGGGTTACATCGCATATTTGAAGAAGCTGGATTTGAATGGAGAGAGCCCGGATGCTCAATGTGTCTAGGTATGAATCCAGATCAAGTGCCTGAAGGGGAACATTGTGCCTCTACGTCAAATCGCAATTTTGAAGGAAGACAAGGAAAGGGAGCACGAACGCATTTAGTTAGCCCGGCAATGGCGGCAGCGGCTGCGTTATATGGTCATTTTGTTGATATTAGAAAGGAGAGTTATGATGGAGCCATTTCGTATTCATAAAGGTACGGCCGCAGTACTGATGAATGATAACATTGATACAGATCAAATTATTCCGAAGCAATATTTAAAGAGAATTGAAAGAACTGGGTTTGGGAAGTTTTTATTTGATGAATGGCGATATGATAATAATCGCCAAGAAAACCCTAATTTCCCGCTTAATGCACAAGAAAGAAAAGGAGCCAGCATATTAATTACAGGTGATAATTTTGGATGTGGCTCATCTAGAGAACATGCTCCATGGGCACTTGCTGATTATGGTTTCCGCGTTATTATCGCTGGAGGATTTGCCGATATCTTTTATATGAATTGTATGAAAAATGGCATGTTACCGATTGTAATGGATAAAGATATGCGTGAACAACTTGCTAAAACAGATGCGGGGGAACAAATTACAGTTGATTTAGAAAATGAAATAATGACAACGAATACGCATAGATTCCATTTTACAATCGAGAAAATGTGGAAAGAGAAGTTATTAAATGGTTTAGATGAAATTAGTATTACAATGCAATATGAACAAGAAATAAAAGAGTATGAAAGAAAAGTGGCTTTACATTAAAAAAATGACGGAATATTAAAAATGTATTTACATTCAAAATTAACTGTTATATACTATGTGAAAATCAGAGGAGAAAGGGAGTAAGTATTATGAATATCGTGCAATCTATTACAATGCTTACACAACTACATCATCATACATGAAACCCTTGAACCTAGCGTGAAAACGTGTAGGTACAAGGGTTATTCCCGTTGTACCTACACTCTACTGAAGAGCCTTGTAGGTATTTTGTCTACAAGGCTCTTTTTATTTTCGGCTTAGGGGAATGAAATAGGTATACATTAGAAGGGGAAAGGTGTGAAAATTTAGATGACAAAATGGAAACGAGCAAACCCGAATGGAACGAGAGATTATTTATTCGAAGAATGTACGTTAATTGAAGAAGTAGAACAAAAACTAAGACTTACTTTTTTAGAGAGAGGTTATGAGGAAATAAGAACACCTACAATTGAATTTTATGATGTTTTTGCATTTCAAAATAGACCGATAGATGAAGAGAAGATGTATAAATTTTTTGATGAAAAGGGAAGGATTATCGTTTTACGTCCAGATATGACAATTCCTTTAGCGAGAGTTATTGGAACACAGAGACGGGATACGCCACTTAAAGTGACGTATAGCGGGAATGTATTTCGAGCGAATGAATCCCATTCTGGAAAATATAATGAAATCGTACAAAGTGGTATTGAAGTTATCGGGATTGATAATGTAAGAGCTGAAATTGAATGTGTAATAAGTGTCATTCAAGCACTTCAAAAGTTGAAGGTGCAATCTTTTACAATTGAGATTGGGCAAGTACAGTTATATAAATGTATTGTAAAAAAACTCTCCATCCATGATGAAGAAGAAAGGGTACTTAGAACATATATAGAAAGTAAAAATTATGCTGCCCTCTCAAATTTTATCGGAGAAAAGAAATTAGATCGATGCGATGAGACAGTAAGGTTACTTGAGAAATTGCCAAGGCTATTTGGAAATTTAGAAGTTATTGAGGAGGCAGAAAAGCTTGCTTCAAGTAATGAAATGAAAATGGCAATTGCAAGAATAAAAGAAATGTATGAAACAATTGAAACGTTAGGATATGGTTCTTACATATCAATTGATTTGGGCATGATTCAACACTTAGATTACTATACGGGTGTTATTTTCAAAGGATATATATGAAATTGGAGAAGAAATCGTTAGTGGCGGAAGATACGATGAGCTAATTGGCAATTTTGGAGAAATGCTGCCAGCTGTTGGCCTCGCGGTACAAGTAAATCAAATTGTGAAGGCGCTGCAAGAGCAGCAAGAACCATATGAACGAAATCAAATTGATATTGTGATTCATTATGAGTTAAATACAATAGCGGAAGCAGAAAGGCTACGAAATTTACTTCGAAAGGATGGAAAAAATGCTTGGTTATCTCTATTCTCTAATTTAAGCGATACCTTTCAATTCGCAAGAAAAAATAAAATAGGAACAGTCGTTGAGGCAAAGAATGAATACTTAGTGGAATATGTATGGAATGAGAAATGGGTAGTCCAGAAAGAAGGAGAGGCTTCATGCGTAACATTCAAATTGCGTTAACGAAAGGAAGATTAGAAAAACATGTCATTCCACTTTTTGAGCAGATTGGAATTGATTGTTCCGAGCTCAAAAATAAAGGTCGGAAGCTTGTATTTCAAAGTAAAAATACAAATATTTCATTTATTTTAGTAAAAGCGGTTGATGTTGCTACTTATGTAGAACATGGGGTAGCTGATATTGGCATCGTTGGAAAAGATATTTTAATGGAAAACGAGAAAGATATTTATGAAATGCTGGATTTAGGAGTGGGGATTTGTAAGTTTTGTGTGGCATCTATTCCTACGTATAATCCGAAGAGTTACCGGAAGAAAAGAATTGCTACGAAATACCCGCATATTACTTCTACTTATTTTCATGATAAGGGAGAGGATGTAGAAATTATTAAAATAGAAGGTTCTGTAGAAATCGCTCCTCTTCTTGGATTGGCGGATGCAATTGTAGATATTGTTGAAACAGGAAAAACATTACAAGAGAATGGACTCATTGTATTTGAGGAAATGCACTCTATATCGGCTCGGATGATTGTGAATAAGGCAGCTTTAAAAACTAAAAAAGACGAAATATTCAGTATTGTAAATATGATGGAGCAAGAAATCTTATCAGGGAAATAGGAGGATTTAAAGTGGAAATCATTTATGAAGATTTTAAGGAGGCATTATCTAAAATAAAAGTGCTAAGAGAAAACGCTAATATAATAGAAGAAACTGTTCAAAGAAGTGTAAGAGAAATCATTAGAAATGTAAGGGAAGGAAAAGATGAGGCTTTATCTTTCTATACAAAAAAGTTTGATGGTGTAGAGATGAAAGATTTTCGTGTAAGTGAAGAAGAAATACAGCAAGCGAGTATGTTTGTAGAGAATTCATTTTTAGAAGCTTTAAAAGAGGCGAAGAAAAACATTGTTTCGTATCACGAAAAGCAAAAGAA
Source organism: Bacillus cereus group sp. BfR-BA-01349 (assembly GCF_022663795.1). NCBI lineage: Bacteria > Bacillati > Bacillota > Bacilli > Caryophanales > Bacillaceae > Bacillus > Bacillus cereus group sp. BfR-BA-01349. The sequence goes on along the minus strand of NZ_JAKUGE010000049.1, from coordinate 25,011 downwards.
GCACTCAATATTCGATTGTGAAAGTAAAGGGATAATTAGAGGGCAACTCATTCGGTCGTTAGAAAATGTAGGTGTATATGTACCGGGTGGGACAGCCTCATATCCTTCTTCAGTATTAATGAATGTATTGCCGGCGAAACTCGCAGGTGTGAAAAAGATTGTAATGGTAACACCACCGAGGAAAGGAGGAATTGATCCGCATATATTAGCTGCTGCAGATCTTGCGGGAGTAGATGAAATTTATACGATAGGTGGAGCACAAGCAATTGCTGCGTTAGCATACGGGACGGAATCGATTCCGAAAGTGGATAAAATAGTTGGACCGGGAAATTTGTACGTCGCTCTAGCGAAACGAGAAGTATACGGAATAGTAAATATCGATATGATTGCTGGTCCATCAGAAATTGTAGTTGTCGCGGATGAAACAGGTAATACAAAATATATCGCAGCGGATTTATTATCGCAAGCAGAGCATGATGAGAGAGCAACGGCGATTTGTATTACAACGAATATGGAACTAGCTAAAGAAGTAGAAAAAGAGGTAGAAAGACAGTTAGAAACGTTACCAAGAAGTGAAATTGCACGTGAATCAATAAATAGAAATGGAGCCATCTTTATCGTTGCTTCTTTAGAGGAGGCACTAAAGTTATCAAATAAAATTGCTCCAGAACATTTAGAGTTACATATAAAAGAACCGATGAATGCTCTAGATTATGTGAAACATGCAGGCTCTATTTTCCTTGGGCCATATGCACCTGAAGCGCTCGGGGATTATTTGGCGGGACCGAATCATGTATTACCAACGAGCGGAACGGCAAGATTTTTTTCTCCGTTATCAGTCGATGATTTCGTGAAAAAATCAAGTTTTATTTCTTATACAGAGGAAGCATTAAAAAATGTACAGCATCATATTGTAGAGCTTGCAAATAAAGAAGGGTTACATGCACATGCGAGAGCAATCCAAATAAGGTTTGAGGAGGAAAAATAATGCGTCAGTCCAGTCAAGCACGTGAGACGACAGAAACAAAAATTAAATTAAGTTTGCAGCTTGATGAAAGTACGAGTGTATCTATTCAAACGGGGGTTGGTTTTTTCGATCATATGCTGACTTTATTTGCTAGACATGGAAGATTTGGATTGCAAGTTGAGGCAGAAGGTGATGTATTTGTCGATGCACATCACACCGTTGAAGATGTTGGGATTGTACTCGGAAATTGCTTGAAAGAAGCATTGCAAAATAAAGAAGGAATTAATCGTTACGGTTCCGCGTATGTACCGATGGATGAATCTTTAGGATTTGTTGCAATTGATATAAGTGGACGCTCATATTGTGTATTTCAAGGGGAATTAATAAATCCGAAGCTTGGGGATTTTGATACAGAATTGACGGAAGAATTTTTTAGAGCAGTTGCACATGCTGCCAATATTACATTACATGCGCGCGTTCTATACGGAAGTAATACACATCACAAAATTGAAGCATTATTTAAAGCTTTTGGTAGAGCGCTTAGAGAAGCGGTCGAAAAAAATGCCAACATTACTGGTGTAAATTCAACGAAAGGGATGTTGTAATTGATTGCCATTATAGATTATGGAATGGGGAATATTCGCAGTGTAGAGCAAGCATTAAAATATACTGGCGCAGAGTACATTGTAACGAGTGATAAAGAAGAGATATTGAGAAGCGATGGCGTGATTCTACCGGGAGTAGGTGCATTTCCGAAAGCGATGGAAGTATTAAAAGAAAGAGATTTAGTGTGTGTACTAAAAGAAGTTTGTGACATAGGAAAACCACTCCTCGGTATATGTTTGGGCATGCAACTTTTATTTGAACGAAGTGAGGAACTAAAAGATTGTAGCGGATTAGGTTTACTACCAGGTGAAATTCGTAAGTTAAAAGTTTCGTATAAAATTCCTCATATGGGATGGAATGAATTAAGGAAGGAAAGAGAATTTCCGCTTTGGAATGGATTAGTGGATGGTTCTTTCGTGTATTATGTTCACTCATATTACGCGGATTGTCCAGATGAAATTGTATGCGGAGTAAGTGATTATGGAATGCAAATACCAGGGTTTGTCGCGAAAGGAAATGTATTTGGTGCACAGTTTCATCCAGAAAAAAGTGGCGAAATAGGCATGCAAATATTAAAAAATTTTCAAGGAGTGGTAGAAGCATGGAAATCTTCCCAGCTATCGATTTAAAAGAAGGGCGATGCGTTAGACTTTATCAAGGAGAGTTTAGTAAAGAAACGGTGATGAATGAAGATCTGGTAGCGTAGGCGATCATATTTGAAAAGCTTGGAGCGGAAATACTACACATTGTTGATTTAGACGGTGCAATTGCTGGCGAGTCGTTAAATTTGCCCGTCATTGAAAAAATCTGCAAGGCGGTACGTATTCCTGTGCAAGTGGGAGGAGGAATTCGTTCACTTGTAACGGTGGAGAAGTTATTGTCAGCAGGTGTAGAAAAAGTGATTTTAGGAACAGCAGCTCTTTATGATAAGTCATTTTTAGAGGAAGCAGTTCGTCTATATAAAGAGAAAATCATTGTTGGAATTGATGCGAAAAATGGTTTCGTAGCAACGAGAGGTTGGCTTGATCTGTCTGAAATTTCTTACGTTAGTTTAGCGAAACAAATGGAAAGTTTAGGGGTTCAAACGATTGTGTTTACAGACATTTCGAAAGACGGGACGCTTGCAGGTCCAAATTTTGAACAATTAGCGATACTTCAAAAAAGTGTTGGCATTCGTCTCATCGCCTCTGGAGGAGTGGCATCTATTCAAGATGTGAAAAAGTTAAATGATATGAATATATATGGTGTCATAATTGGAAAGGCGCTTTACGAGAAAACGATTGATTTAGAAGAAGTGTTACAGGTAACGAAGTTATGTTAGCGAAACGAATCATTCCATGTCTAGATGTGAAAGAAGGGCGAGTCGTAAAGGGTGTAAATTTTATAGGATTACAAGATGTCGGTCATCCGGTTGAAATAGCTGAAGCATATAACGAGGCAGGGGCAGATGAAATCGTATTTTTAGATATTACAGCGACTCATGAAGGAAGAAAAACGATTATAGATGTTGTAGAAAAAACAGCAGCTAAAGTATTTATTCCTCTTACGGTTGGCGGGGGGATTTCAAGTGTGAAAGATATGTACAATTTACTAAGAGCTGGAGCAGACAAAGTTTCAATAAACTCAGCGGCAGTGCGAAACCCGAAGTTAATAGAAGAAGGGGCAGAACACTTTGGATCACAATGTATTGTCGTGGCAATTGATGCTAGAAAAGTAGCAGAAGGTAAATGGAACGTATATGTCAACGGCGGAAGAGTTGACACAGGAATGGATGCTATAGAATGGGCGAAGCGTGTTGTTAAACTTGGGGCAGGTGAAATTTTGTTAACGAGTATGGATGCAGACGGAACGAAAAGCGGATATGACCTTCGTTTAACAGAAGAAATTTCAAAAAGTGTTTCCATTCCAGTCATCGCATCAGGGGGCTGTGGTCATACGGATCATATTATAGAAGTTTTTCAAAAGACAACAGTTGATGCAGCGTTAGCGGCATCCATCTTTCATTATGGTGAGGCGACAGTGCAGAGTGTAAAGCGAAAATTAAGAGATGCAAATGTTGAGGTGCGGTTATGAAACCTAATTTTTCAAAAGGATTAATACCAGCAATTGTCATCGAAGAAGGTACGAAAGAAGTTTTAATGCTAGCTTATATGAATGAAGAAGCATATGAAAAAACGTTAGAGACGAAAAGAACATGGTTTTATTCTCGTTCGAGGCAGTCGTTATGGAATAAGGGGGAAACATCAGGGAATGTTCAATATGTGCAATCTTTATATTTAGATTGTGATCAAGATTCAATTGTTATGAATGTGAAACAAGTAGGACCTGCTTGTCATACGGGAGAGAAGACATGTTTTCACTATCAAATTATATAGGGGGATACATATGGAAAATGCCTTTAAGTTGCTGTATAAAACAATTGAAGAACGAAAGGAAAGCCCACTTCCTGAATCGTATACAAATTATTTATTTTCAAAAGGAGAAGATAAAATTTTAAAGAAAATTGGTGAAGAGTGTGCTGAAGTAATTATCGCATGTAAAAATAATGATAAAGAAGAAGTAGTGAAAGAAATGGTTGATGTATTTTATCACTGTTTCGTTTTATTAGCTGAAAAAAATATTACATTGGAAGATGTCATGCGAGAGGTGAAAGAACGAAATGGAAAGCTTTCGAAAGTTGGGGATAGAAGGGAAATAGATACATTATAAGGGGGAATGTATATGAAAGTAGATTATCATCTTCACTTAGAAGAAGGACCGTATTCAATAGGATGGCTTTCTAAAATAAATGAAGCGCTGGAACGTTATGAACCGCTTCAAGAAAGGCATTCTATTGATTGGCTTATGAAAACACAAGAGCGTTTGCAAAAGCGTGTGAAGGAAGGGCCATTTACAACAGAATGGATGGACCTCTATTTAGAAGAAGCTGTGCGAAAAGGTATAAAAGAAGTGGGAATTGTTGATCATCTATATCGTTTTCATGAAGCGAAAGGATATTATGAAAAATATGTAGATATTAGTGATTCTAAGCTCGGTCGTATACAGAAGGAATGGTTAGATCAAGTAAGGGTAGTTTCACTGTATGATTTTACAAAGGTTATTGAAGAGGCGAAAGAACGATGGAGTAAAAGAGGTGTCACGCTTAAACTTGGAATTGAAGCGGATTATTTTATTGGTTGTGAAGGAGAGTTAAAAGAATTATTAGCGCTAGGAGACTTTGATTATATAATTGGTTCTGTTCATTTTCTAAATGGCTGGGGATTTGATAATCCAGATACGAAAGAATATTTTGAGAAGCATGACCTACGCGCATTATATGATATGTTTTTTAAAACAGTTGAGAGTGCGATTCGTACCGAGTTATTTGATATTATCGCTCATCTTGATAATATAAAGGTATTTAATTATCGATTGGATGAGAATGAACAGCTTTCTTATTATGAGGAAATTGCCTGTGCGTTAGTAGAAACGAATACGGCAACAGAAATAAATGCAGGATTATACTATCGTTATCCTGTTCGTGAAATGTGCCCAAGTCCACTATATTTACAAGTATTAGCTAAGTATGGTGTTCCAATTACGATTTCTTCGGATGCCCATTATCCAAATGATTTAGGGAATTATGTACAAGAAAATGTACAAACATTACGAGCTCACGGTGTTACTCAGGTTGCAACATTTACGAAGCGAGCAAGAGTAATGAGGTCGCTTGAAGAAGAAGTAACAAATTCAAAATGAAACGCAATTTTTTGATGAAAACCGTCCTTTTTGTTCAAAATAAGAAAGAATGAAAAGGAGGGTAAGAAATGGCGAAACAACAAAATAAACAAAATGTACAAGGTGCACAGCAACAAGCTTATACTTCTGAAACGAATGCTGTATCTCAATCGGTTATTGAGGAGCAAATTAGCGATACGGTTGCAGAAGGAACGATTGATGTGAAGCTTGGAAAAGAATCGCAGGAAAAAGCGTAAGAAAAGGGGAGAGTTGCATCTCCTCTTTTTTCATGGAAAAGTGTCGATTTTTAAAACTATAATCAAATTCCTTGGTTTTTATATGTGGATTTCTTACAATGAAATATAAGAGATATCTTATTTTCTATAGAAGAGGTGTTAGTAGTGGCAAAAATATTAGTAGCGGGAAAAATTCCGGAAATTGGATTAGAACTATTAAAAGATCATGATGTAGAAATGTACGATAAAGAGGAGTTAATTTCTATAGATGAATTAACAGAGCGTGTAAAAGATAAAGATGCATTGTTAAGTTTACTTTCGACAAAGGTGCCAAAAGAAGTTATTGATGCAGCGCCTCATTTAAAGATTGTTGCAAACTATGGTGCTGGTTACGACAATATTGATTACACGTATGCGGGCGAAAAAGGAATTGCAGTTACGAATACACCGAAAGTATCAACGGAAGCGACTGCAGAATTAACATTTGCACTTCTTTTAGCAGCGGCGCGTAGAATTCCTGAAGGGGATACGTTATGTCGTACGACCGGATTTAACGGATGGGCACCGTTATTTTTCTTGGGACGAGAAGTCCATGGTAAGACAATCGGAGTTATAGGTCTTGGAGAAATCGGGAAGGCTGTTGCAAAACGTGCGAAAGCATTTGGAATGGATGTTTTATATACAGGGCCAAATCGTAAGCTTGAAGCTGAAAGTGAACTGGGAGCAACGTATGTGACGTTGGAAGAATTATTACAAACAGCAGACTTTATTACAATTAACTGTGCTTATAATCCAAAATTACATCATATGATTGATGAAGAGCAGTTTAAAATGATGAAGAAAACAGCGTATATTGTAAATGCTTCACGTGGACCAATTATGAATGAAGCAGCACTTGCTCATGCATTAAAAACGAATGAAATTGAAGGAGCAGCTCTTGACGTGTTTGAATTTGAACCGAAAATTACAGAAGAGTTAAAAGAATTAAAGAATGTAGTACTTGCTCCACACGTAGGGAATGCAACATTTGAAACTCGTGATGCGATGGCTGAAATGGCTGTTAGAAATATTTTAGCTGTATTAAACGGCGAAGAGCCAGTAACACCTGTAAATGAAAAGGTATTAGTCACAAAATAAAAAGAAACCTTCCGGACTCGGAAGGTTTTCTTATTTTTCTTTATTTGTTTTTTTAGACGGTCTTTGTCTAATGAATTGAGATAACATGTACAAAATATATAGTGGAATGGCAATGAATAAGAAAACAGAAAAATTTCCAAATCCTGTTTGATACATTGTAATAATGATTCCAACTAAAAATAGTGTAATAATGATGCTATATCGTGGAATTGGTACATCTTTTAAACTTGGGATACGAATGCGGCTCACCATTAAAAATGCGAACGTTACAAATACGGTAATAAGAACGATTTTTGGAATGGTATGTGAAAATAACGTTAAGAAAGCAACAAGCCCTCCCGCTGCTGTAATCGGTACTCCAGTGAAATATTTCATTGAAGTAGAAGATGGTGTTACATTAAATCGTGCTAAACGATATGCTCCGAAAAGAGGGAATAACCCCGCTATGTATAATCCGATGATTCCGTAGTTTGAGAAAGATGTGTAATACATTAAAACAGCTGGTGCTGCACCAAATGCTACGACATCTGCAAGCGAGTCGAGCTCTTTTCCCATTTGTGAATCAACACGTAATAAACGAGCAACACGACCATCAAGACTATCTAACATCATCCCGATAAGTACTAAAATAGCAGCTGATTTATAATATCCTAAAGATGCATAGCCGATTGATAAAAATCCGCTATATAAATTTCCGAGCGTAAATAAGTTTGGAATAGCTGCTCTATACAAAATCTGATCCCTTGCTTTCTGTAATAAATTCTTAATTAGTGTATGAAAGTTTACTTATTTTATCATACCATAAATTTATTCCTCATACGAAAGAAATTACCAATTTGTGAAAGATTTCATAGAAGGATGGTTTGAAAATTAAGTGAAAATAAAAAGAGGAAGCAACTTGTATAAAGTTGCTTCCTTTACTATTCAAATTTCGTTGTCATCGTTCCAGTTTTATATCGATTATTAGGATCGAAGCGTAATAAATCTCCATAAATTAATTTATCGGAGAGTTTTAATTCTGTTTTTGCTTTTTCAATATACGGCTGACATAGCGTCATGTCAGCTTCTTCACCCGTACTTCTTTTGTAGCACATATTTTTTGTATAAACATACTCTTCAGAAACAAAGCTACCATCACGCATTACCATAAGCGGGTCTTTCTCTTTAATAAATAAGTCAGTTCCAAATTCAACGGATTTATTTGTTTTAATACCAAGTAAATGAAGGAGCGTTGGCTTAATATCAATTTGACCGGATACTTTAGAAACAACTTTTCCTTCTTGGCCAGGCACATGAATAATAAGAGGGACTCGTTGTAATTGCATAGAAGCGAATGGTGTAATAGTATCTTTTCCTAGGAACTGTGCCATAGCTGCGTTATGGTTTTCGGAAATACCGTAATGATCACCATAGATGACAATAACGGAATTATCATACAATCCTTCTTCTTTTAATTGTTTAATAAATAATTTAAGAGCTTCATCTGTGTAACGAACAGTTGGGAAGTAGCGGTTTACAACACCACTTTCCGAGTTGAATTCATCAACATATTGATCTTCCGGATTTAGAAGAAATGGAAAATGATTTGTTAATGTAATAAATTTTGTATAGAACGGTTGCGGTAAAGATTTTAACTTTGGAATAGATTGTTCAAAGAACTCTTTATCTTTTAATCCCCAACCGACAGACATTTGCTCCGTTCCTGCGTAATCATTTAAATTAAAGTAACGATCATATCCAAGCGCAGGATACATTACATCCCGATTCCAAAACGTTTTATCATTTGAATGGAAGACGGCAGAAGAATATCCGTATTTCTTTAATTGTTCTGGTGTCGCTGTGTATTCATTTGTTGCATGAGTAAAGAATACAGAACCACGATCTAGCGGATAAAGTGAGTTTTCAACGATAAATTCAGCATCAGAAGTTTTACCTTGTCCAGTTTGATGATAGAAGTTATCGAAATAGAAACTATCCTTAATAAATTCATTTAAAAATGGTGTAATTTCTTTTCCATTTATTTTTTTATTAATAACAAAGCTTTGTGTAGATTCCATTGAAATTAAAATTACATTTTTACCTTTTGCAGCTCCAAATAAGTTTTTATCAACTTGTTTGTCTTTTGAGTCTGTATAGTTTTTAATTTCAGAAAACCCATCCCCACTTGCAAATACACGCTCAGCTGAGGACTTGGATTGAAGCGTAATATCAAATAGATGATATGTGTATAAACCTAAATTCTTCACGACAGTTTGACGGTCAAATGAGCGTGAGAACATTTGTGGTTTATAAATAACTGATACAACAATTTGTAGTGCTAATAAAGCTGTTACACCGCTAAAGAAAGTTCGCTTCTCTGAGCGGGAAAGTGGTGTTTTGTCCCCAAATGATGGGAATTTACGCGAAATAAACATTAAAATAATTGCATCTGCAAATAAAAGTAATGTTTTGTACGTAAAGAGTTCTTTTATACTTGTCCCTAAATCAGCCATATTGTTTGTTTGGAATAAAACCGGGAAAGTAACGAAATCGTTATAGAACCCATAAAACATTGCGTTTCCAAATAAAATAAATGACAGTATAAAACTGATTCCAATTATAATTCGGTTTCGGTGCTTAGATGCAAGTAAAGCTAAGCCGAAAAATAAAAGTAACGCAGCTAGTGGATTGATAAAAAGCATGAATTCTTCAAAGAAATTATCAATTTTAATATCAAATGCTAGCTTGTACACAATATATGTTTTAATCCATAGTAAAACGACTGCAACGAGTGCAAATCGCAGTTTTGGAAACAGATGTTGTAGCATAATATACTCCTCTCCTAAAAAGCATGACAGTTCTTGAGAGTCAGTTTGCTTAACGACTCATTTTATATATACGAACAGTCCTTTGTTATTATGATTATTATACTATGAGTATCATTATACGAAAATAAAAGAAGGTTGTGGGCTTTTTTATAATAATCGAGTAGAAAAAGAGTGGTGGGAGATAATAAAACAGAATTTCTATGTATGATAATTATCGTACGCAGAAAGAATCGCGTGATAATATGGAGGTTATAATGCGAAAATTATTATGTTTTATAGCATGCAGTAGTGTTATATTTTTTACTTCACCGAGTGTGTCGGTAGCCCAATATGATGCACCTCTTATGGAAGATGCACTTTATTCTGTTTTATTTCCAAAAATAAATAAAGCAATTGAAAAACAATATGGAAGTTTGAAACCTTATCAATGTCCTAAAATTATTAGTTTAAAAAAAGTGTATAGCGGTACATATTTATTTCAAGCAAGTATTGAAGTGACAAAGTATGAACGTGTTGCTGGGAAAATTGCTCCACCATTTGAGAAGGTAACGATTACATTTAATAACGAAGAAGGCGAATGGGAAGTAACAAAGGTATTAGTAAAGCGCTTACCAGACGATACGAAATTAAACTGCAAAAAAACAATATAAAAAATTGTTTGACAAATAAAATGGTCCTTTGGTATTGTTAATAGCAACAATTAGATGTTTGAAAATTAAATAGACTTACCTCATCTACTCTCAAAGGTAGAGGCCGCGATAGGAAAGAGTAAGCTATGGGAGATTTAATGGAATCTGTGATCATAGGTTGAAAGGGACTATTGCCGAAATATAAGAATAACCATCTTATTCATATATTGGGACTGCATTGAATAAATGTAGTACTGTCATAATATTTATTTTATGGAGAGCTATTTGGAGATGTTGATGCGGTTTCTTATTTTGAGGAGATAACAACTCGTTTATTTTTTCAATATATTTTTTTCCTAATAAGAAACGCGTGTGAACATTGTTCCGCGCGTTTTTTGTCTATCTAAAAGCGTGCTGCAATGAATAGAAGATTGGGGTTATGAGTTTTAGAGGAAATAAGGGAGGAATTTAAATGTATTTACACGGCACAAGCCGAATTAATGGGCAAGGACACTTAGAAATTGGAGGGTGCGATACGACGCAGCTAGCAAAGCAATACGGAACACCACTTTATGTATACGATGAAGAGTCTATCCGAGGAAAATGCCGAGCATTTCATCGTGCTTTTAAAGAAAGTGGTTTCTCTTATCAAGTAGCATATGCAAGCAAGGCGTTCTTGTGCATGGAGATGTGCCGAGTAGCTCGTGAAGAGAGTATGTCATTAGACGTTGTTTCTGGGGGAGAATTATATACTGCGCTCCAAGCAGGATTTCCGGCATCACGTATTCATTTTCATGGAAATAATAAAACAGAAGAAGAAATAGTGATGGCTCTTCAGGCGAATATCGGTTGTTTTGTCGTAGATAACTTCTTTGAATTAGAAGTTTTACACGATTTAGCGATGCAACATGGGAAATTTGTGAACATATTAATTCGTGTAACGCCTGGAGTAGAGGCGCACACACATGAATATATTACAACAGGTCAAGATGATTCGAAATTTGGATTTGGCGTTTCAAACGGTCAAGCGATGCAGGCAATTAGATTTGCTGTACAAAAATCCAATTATAATGTGCTAGGGATCCATTCACATATTGGATCACAAATATTTGAAACAGCTGGTTTTGTTCGAGCGATTGAAGTTCTTCGCCAATTTTTAGAAGAAGTGAGAGAGCAAACAAACTATGTAGTAAAAGTGTTAAATGTAGGCGGAGGATTTGGAATACGTTACACAGAGTCAGATACACCATTAACTCTTGAGACATATGTGCGAGCTGTAACAAGTGCAGTGAGAGAACAATTTACTGTATGTGAATATCCATTGCCAGAAATATGGGTTGAACCAGGCCGTAGCATTGTAGGTGATGCTGGGACAACACTTTATACAGTTGGATCTGTGAAAGATATTCCTGGTATTCGGAAATATGTATCAGTCGATGGTGGAATGACAGATAATTTAAGACCAGCTTTATATAGCGCGCGTTATGAAGCGATGTTAGCGAATCGAGGGAATGATGAGAATGAGGAACTCGTTTCGATTGCCGGGAAATGCTGTGAGAGTGGAGACATGTTGATTTGGGATATTCATTTACCGAAAGTCGCTGCTTCTGATTTACTAGCAGTTTCCTGTACAGGAGCATACGGGTACTCGATGGCGAATAATTACAATCGGATTCGAAGACCAGCCGTTGTCTTTGCAAAAGGCGGAACATCGCAAGTAGTTGTGGAACGTGAAACACATGAAAATATTATTGGGAACGATCGCATACGTATTAAAGAGCTTGTCTAAATAGGAAAAGGAGTTGTTCGTATGGGCAATTCCTTTTTTATAAAATAAAATAATTAAAATATATCGGAAAACTAGGATTGAAAAAAATCAGAATTGTGATAAAATACAAATACAAAGCTTATCAAGAGAAGCGGAGGGAACTGGCCCGAAGAAGCTCGGCAACCTGCTTATAGAAAGCAAGGTGCTAAATCCAGCAAAATGGGATCCATTTTGAAAGATAAGGTAAAATATATTACCGAACAGTCTTTTCGAAATGGGAAAGATTTTTTTTATGAATAAAAAGGGGGGCTGTTTGCGTGAGTGTACGGGAACATTTTGATGAAGTATCCGAGAAGATTGAAGCGATGCTTGCTGATATGAAATATGGTTCAATTACAATTGTTGTGCAAGATGGAAAAGTAATTCAGTTAGAGAAAAGTGAAAAAGTACGTTTAAAGTGAAAAGCGCTGACTAGAAAAACTAGAGGCGGTTTTAACCTATTTTCATTAGGTTAAAACCGTCTTTTTGCTTTTACAGGGGGAAAAAACATGTTGACGTATGAAACGTGGGAAGAAAATGTTGTTTCATTTTCGGAAGAAGACGAAACAAAAGGCGCGCTATCAGTATTAAAGTGGGCTTATGGAGAGTATAAAGATGAAATTGTCTACGCATGTAGCTTTGGGGTGGAAGGTATGGTATTGCTGCACCTTATAAACCAAGTAAATCCATATGCTAAAGTCGTATTTTTGGATACAAATGTTCATTTTCAAGAAACGTATGAATTAATTCGGAAAGTGCGGGAAAGATTTCCTTCATTGAATATTATAGAAAAACAGCCAGAACTTACACTTGATGAACAGGCGAAGTTGCATGGTGAAAAACTGTGGGAGAGCAATCCGAATCTTTGTTGTAAGATTAGAAAAATTTTACCTTTAGAAAAATCATTAGTAGTGGAAAAAGCATGGATATCAGGCTTAAGAAGGGAACAATCAGAAACACGTAAGCATACAAAGTTTATAAATCAAGATCATCGTTTTCAATCTATTAAAGTTTGTCCACTCATTCATTGGACGTGGAAAGAAGTTTGGCGATATGTATACAAACATAGCTTGCCGTATAACCCGTTGCATGATATTGGTTATCCAAGTATTGGGTGTGAGAAATGTACGTTACCTGTTGGGGATGGTGGCGATTCAAGAGATGGTAGATGGGCTGGAAAAGTGAAAACTGAATGTGGTCTTCATTATCAATAAGATGAATCTTGAAATAAAGCTAAGAGAGGATATAGAAAAATGAGCATAGTAAACGAATTAGTAAACCGTATAGATGAGGCATATGACGTATCACAAATTGAAAAAGAAATTAAGTTAGACAATATTGCGTTAAGTGATTTAGAACTATTGGCGACAGGTGGATATAGCCCCCTTACTGGTTTTTTAGGGAAGGAAGATTATGATTCAGTCGTAGAAACGCTTCGTTTAGCAAATGGTAGTGTGTGGAGTATACCAATTACATTACCTGTAACAGAAAAAGTCGCAGAAAGCCTGAAAGTTGGAGAGGAAGTAAAGCTTGTCAACAATGGAAATATATATGGTGTCATTCAAATAGAAGATATTTTTGTACCAGATAAAGAAAAAGAAGCGTTACTTGTATATAAAACAACGGATGGGGCTCATCCAGGAGTGGAAAAATTATATGAACGACCAAACGTTTACGTTGGAGGAACTATTATTCTAACAAAACGCTTTGAAAATAATCAATTTCCTTCTTATCATTTAGACCCAATTGAAACGAGGGAAGAATTTAAAAAACGTGGGTGGAAAACAGTGGTCGGGTTTCAAACGAGAAACCCGGTACATCGTGCCCATGAGTATATCCAAAAGTCTGCTCTTGAAATTGTAGATGGTCTCTTTTTAAATCCGCTCGTTGGAGAAACGAAATCGGATGATATTCCTGCTGATGTAAGAATGGAAAGCTATGAAGTACTCCTTCAAAACTATTATCCGAAAAAGCGTGTCTTTTTAAGTGTATTTCCTGCTGCCATGCGTTACGCAGGACCAAGGGAAGCGATATTTCATGCGTTAGTAAGAAAGAATTTTGGATGTACCCACTTTATAGTAGGGCGCGATCATGCAGGGGTAGGAGATTATTACGGTACTTATGAAGCGCAAGAAATTTTCACGAATTTTACGATAGAAGAGTTAGGAATTACACCACTATTCTTTGAACATAGTTTTTACTGCACGAAATGTGAAGCGATGGCTTCAACGAAAACATGTCCGCACGGAAAAGAAGATCATGTTATTTTATCGGGTACAAAAGTAAGAGAATTATTAAGAAACGGTGAGATTCCGCCGAGTACATTTAGTCGTAAAGAAGTAGTGGAAGTACTAATTAAAGGATTGAAAAAAGCAGTAGTAACAGAATAGGGAGAGAACGAGATGGATACGAATATTACTTGGCATACAGCGTCGGTTTCAAAAGATGAGAGAAGAGCGAAGAATGGACATCACAGTTTTGTAATTTGGTTTACTGGTTTATCAGCTTCGGGTAAATCTACAGTAGCGAATGCGGTCGCTCGTAAACTGTTTGAAAAGAATATTGGAAATTATGTGCTGGATGGGGATAACATTCGTCACGGTTTAAATAAAGACTTAGGATTTTCTGAAAGTGATCGCATGGAAAATATAAGACGTATTGGCGAAGTGGCAAAGTTATTTGTAGATCAAGGAACAGTTGTCCTTACAGCATTTATTTCACCATTTCGAGTAGACCGTAAACAAGTAAGAGATTTATTAGCGGCAGATGAATTTATTGAAATTTTTGTGAAGTGTCCGATTGAAGAGTGTGAGAAACGTGATCCGAAAGGGCTTTATAAAAAGGCAAGAAAAGGTGACATTAAGGATTTCACAGGTATTGATTCGCCTTATGAAGAGCCAGAGCAAGCGGAATTAATTGTAGAAACGCACAAATATTCTATTGAAGAATGTGCAGAACAAATCGTGAAGTACTTACAAGAGCGTAGTTTTATATAGGGGGATAAACAATGAGTTATGAAAAAGTATGGGCTAATAATGAAAAATTAAATCAGACCGAGAAAAATAAATTAGAAAAAGATGGCTTAGAAATTTTTAATGATATTCCTTACTATGCGGAAAATGGTTTCGAATCTATTCCGAAAGAAGAGTGGGATGCCTTTAAATGGGCAGGCTTGTATTTACAAAGACCGAAAGAAGCTGGTTATTTTATGATGCGGGTAAATATTCCGTCAGGGATTATTACAAATGCACAGGCAGAAGTACTTGCTTCTATCGCTGAAGATTATGGACGTGATGTAATAGATATTACGACGAGACAAGCGATTCAGTTTCATTGGTTAGAAATTCATCAAATTCCAGATATTTTTAATAGATTAGCGAGAGTTGGATTGTCTTCAGCTGGAGCGTGTGGTGATATAACGCGTAATATTACAGGTAATCCGCTTGCTGGCATTGATGCAAATGAATTATTTGATACAACGCATATTGTAAAAGAAGTATACGATTACTTCCAGCATAATGAAGAGTTTTCTAATTTACCACGTAAATTTAAAATGTCTATTAGCTCTAATATTTATAACTCAGCAAACGCAGAGATTAACTGTGTTGCATTTACACCTGCTACGAAAGAAATAGATGGTGAGAAAAAAGTTGGTTTTCATATAAAAGTAGGTGGAGGATTATCAGCCCGTCCGTATTTAGCTGAGGAATTAGATGTATTCGTTTTACCAGAAGAAGTGAAGGCGGTGGCGATTGCGATTGCTACTATATTCCGTGATTTTGGATATCGTGAGAAACGTCATTTAGCTCGGTTGAAATTTCTTGTTGCGGACTGGGGAGCAGAGAAATTTAAAGAGAAACTAATAGAGTATACAGGGCCTTTACAAAGTAAAGGGGAAAGTGCACTCAAAGGATGGAATGCAGGCTATTTTTATGGTGTTCAAGACCAAAAACAAGAGGGATTAAAATATGTAGGTTTTAATGTACCGGTAGGTCGTTTACATGCAGAAGAAATGTTTGAGATTGCAAGAATCGCAAAGCAATATGGAAATGGACAAATTCGTACATGTAACTCGCAAAACTTCATTATTCCGAACGTTCCTCCGGAAAATGTAAAAGGATTACTTAGTGAACCGCTGTTTGAAGCGATATCTGCTAGCCCGAAATCATTTATTGGTCATGCGGTTTCATGTACCGGTATTGAATATTGTAATCTTGCACTAGTAGAAACGAAAGAAAGATTACGAAAAATTGCAGAATACTTAGATACACAAATTGCACTCGATGTTCCAGTTCGAATTCATATGGTAGGCTGCCCGAATTCATGTGGTCAACGTCAAATTGCTGACATTGGGTTACAAGGTGTGAAAATGAAAACGAAGGAAAAAGGCATTGTTGAAGCGTTTGAAATATACGTAGGTGGAACATTATTAGATGGCGGTGCCTACAATCAAAAGTTAAAAGGAAAAATAGATGGCGAGGATCTACCTGATGTACTCGCATCATTTATAAGTTATTTCAAAGAGAATAAATTACCAGCCGAAACATTTTATGATTTTGTAGGTCGTGTTGGTGTAGATACATTACAAATAGCGTTAAATAACGTGCTAGAAGAAGTAATAGCGTCTTAGGAGGGACGATATGGATTTATATCGATTTGAAGCTGTATTAGTGAGTGATATTGTTCCGATAGTTGTTGTTGCTCAAAGTGAAGAACAGGCATTTAAGCTTGCGGAGATTGAGCTTGAAAAGTATTTTTTACCGTTGCCAGAGGTAAAAGAGATTTCTTTGTTTGAAAAAAAGAAGATTCGAAAAGGTGCGGCATTTGTTATCCATGAGTAGAGATCAGTAATACGAAAAAATAAAAACTTCCATTCTTATATACGAATGGAAGTTTCATTTTAATAGAAGAAATGAGGAGAGATGATGGGAAAGGTTTATATTGTTGGAGCGGGTCCTGGCGATCCAGATTTAATTACTGTTAAAGGGTTGAAATGTATTGAGAAGGCAGATGTTATTTTATACGACCGACTTGTGAATAAAGAGCTGCTTTCACACGCAAAGCCTGACGCGGATTTAATTTATTGCGGAAAACTCCCGAATTATCACACGATGAAGCAAGAGACAATTAACACGTTTCTTATTAAGTATGCGAAAAAAGGAAAAGTTGTAACGAGGCTTAAGGGCGGCGATCCATTTGTGTTTGGTAGAGGGGGAGAAGAAGCTGAAGCATTAGCAAAGCAAGGTGTACCATTTGAAATCATTCCTGGTATTTCAGCTGGAATAGCTGCTCCTGCTTATGCGGGCATTCCAGTGACGCACCGTGATGCAAGTGCAAGTTTTGCTATTGTGACTGGGCATAGGAAAGAAGGTGCTGAAGAAGAAGTGAAATGGGAAAGTTTAGCGAAAGGTGTAGAGACTTTAGCGGTATATATGGGGGTTAGTAATTTGCCCTACATATGTGAGCAACTTATGAAGCATGGAAAAGATAAAAGTACGCCAGCTGCTATTATTGAGCAGGGGACGACGTCTATGCAACGCACAGTTGTTGGAACGTTAGGGACAATTGTAGATGTTGCGAAAAAAGAGCAAATTCAAAATCCGAGCATGATTGTAATTGGAGAAGTTGTCCGTTTTAGAGAAAAAATTCATTGGTTTGAGAAGCAGACAGAAAATGCTTATCAAGTAAGTGGAGTGTTGTAAAATGAAAGCCGTTTTATATATATGTCATGGAAGTCGTTTGAAGACAGCGAAAGAAGAGGCGATTCAATTTATTACATCGTGTATGAGCCGTATAGAAGCGACTATTCAAGAAGTTTGTTTTTTAGAGTTAGCGAATCCTTCTATTGAAGATGGTTTTCGTACATGTGTGAAACGTGGGGCCACAGAGATTATTGCTATCCCTGTTTTTTTATTAGCGGCAGGTCATGTGAAGAAAGATATTCCGTTTGAATTGGTAAAGCTCAAGAATCAATATCCAAATGTTAAAGTGACTTATGGTAATCCGTTTGGTGTATCAGAAACACTTGTTAAATCGGTGTATAGCGGAAGTGGCATCGAACAGGAAGATAAAAATGAAGTGACGTTACTTCTCGTTGCAAGAGGGAGTAGTGATCCTGAAGTATTAAGAGATATAAACTGGATTGCTTCTTTATTTCAAACAAAAGAGAAGGTTAAAAAAGTAGAGGTTTGTTATTTAGCGGCTGCAGAGCCAAAATTTGAGGAGAAGTTAAAGGAAGTTGTAGAACGAAAAGAAAAGAACATCGTTGTACTGCCTTACTTGTTATTTACAGGTTTACTTATGAAACATATTGAGAAAGAAGTGCGCCAATATGAATTGGAAGAGATAAAAATCAGTCCATATTTAGGGAAGAATGAAGCGTTTCAAGATATGTTAATTCAGAAAACGACGGAGTTATTGAAAGGAGATCAGTATGTATCCACTTACAGTGCGAGTTAATGAGAAACGCGTTGTTGTTATTGGCGGGGGAAAAGTTGCAGGATTTAAAATTATTCCTTTACTCAAACAGGGTGCGGATATAGTTGTGATCAGTCCAGAATTAGATGCGAATTTAGTAAAACTTGTGGAAGAAAAGAAAATTCGTTGGTATCAAAGAGAATATGAAAAAAGTGATATTAAAAGTGCTTTTTTAGTTGTTGCAGCGAGTAGTGATTCAATATTAAATGAACAAGTTGCTGAAGATGCCGCTGAGAATCAATTAGTAAATGTTATTACAAATCCGGAAAGTGGTAATGTTCATTTTCCGGCAGCGATTCATCGTGGTTTACTTAATATAGCAGTTTCTACTGGGGGAGCGAGCCCGAAGCTCGCAAAAAAAATTCGAGATGATATTGCAAATAAATATGATGAGACATATGAATCGTATTTAGATTTTTTATATGAAGTAAGGTTGAAGTTAAAAGATTTACAGTTAGAAAAGAGGGAACGAAATATATTGCTCCAAGAAGTGTTGAAATCAGTATATGTGCAAAACGAGGGGAAAAGAGAAAGTTTTTTACGAGAATTAGAGGAAAA
Source organism: Bacillus cereus group sp. BfR-BA-01349 (assembly GCF_022663795.1). Taxonomy (NCBI): domain Bacteria; kingdom Bacillati; phylum Bacillota; class Bacilli; order Caryophanales; family Bacillaceae; genus Bacillus; species Bacillus cereus group sp. BfR-BA-01349. The sequence continues at coordinate 6,070 of NZ_JAKUGE010000049.1, read as the reverse complement.
GATTTTAAAATAATAAAAGATAAAGTGCGCTTTACAAATATAAAAATATAATTTATAATCACAAGTAACTTCAATAGATGAAATCGATGAGCAAGAAGAGTACGTATATTTGATGCGTTCAGAGAGCTGGGGTTAGGTGGGAGCCCGGTACGATAAAATATACAGAATGGGCTTGCGAGAGGTATGTTGAACATTGTAGTAGGCAACCCGGGTTCCGCCGTTAAAAGGATAGAGTATCGGAATTATTCCTGTACTTGAACAAGTGGGATTTATCAATCCAATTGAGGTGGTACCACGGTATTTACATTACATATATCGTCCTCTACATGCATATTTGCGTGTAGGGGACTTTTTTATTTTCTAAAGGAGGTGTGCGAGTATGAAATGAAAGTGTATAATTAACAAAAGTTTAAATATTCGGAAAAGGAGAATTTATGATGAAAGAAACACAGCAATGGACGTCGAAAATCGGCTTTGTACTCGCAGCAGCCGGAGCCGCAGTAGGTCTTGGTGCGATATGGAAATTTCCATATGTTGCAGGTAATGGCGGGGGAGGCGCATTCTTCCTTGTATTTTTACTATTAACTTTATTTATAGGTATGCCTCTTCTAATAGCGGAGTTTGTTATTGGACGTAGCACGCAAAAAGAGGCCGTTACAGCTTATAAAGTACTAGTGCCAAATAGCAAAGTATATACTTGGATTGGTCGTATGGGAGTTGTTACTTGTTTTAGTGTACTATCTTTTTATAGTGTTGTAGGTGGATGGATTTTACTTTATTTATATTATAGTGTGACAGGAAGTTTCTGGAATAGAGCAGCTGATTATGGACAATTGTTCGGTGAAACGATTTCAAATCCGTTAAGTGCGATTGGAGCACAATTTATCTTTATGCTTTGTACAATTTTTGTCGTAAGTAAAGGTGTAGAGAAAGGTATAGAAAAGGCAAGTAAGTACATGATGCCGCTATTATTTATTTTATTTATTGCGATTATTGTTCGTGCGTTAACACTCGATGGTGCTTTTGCTGGAGTAGAGTTCTTCTTAAAGCCAGATTTTTCAAAGCTTACAGCAGATACGATTTTATATGCAATGGGACAATCTTTCTTCTCGCTAACAGTAGGTGCCTCGGTAATGGTAACGTATAGTTCGTATTTAAAGAAAGAAGAACATTTAGCGAAATCAGCAACATCTATTGTGAGTTTAACTGTTTTTGTTACAGTACTTGCAGGATTAGCAATTTTCCCAGCGATTTTCGCATTAGGAGTTAAACCGACTGAAGGACCAGGATTACTGTTTATCGTCCTTCCGGCAGTATTTGCAAAAATACCATTTGGTCAATTTTTCTTTATTATGTTTTTAATTTTATTCTTCTTTGCGACTTTAACATCAGCAATTTCAATGCTTGAAATTGTAGTAGCATCTGTTGCGAAAGGTAATGAGAAGAAGCGTCCATCAGCATCATTATTAATCGGTATTCTTATTTTTGCAGTCGGTATTCCATCAGCTTTATCATTTGGGATTATGAGTGACGTGAAAATATTCGGGAAAACATTCTTTGATTTAGTTGACTTTTCGGTAAGTAACGTATTGCTGCCGTTAGGAGTACTAGCTATTTCATTATTTGTACCAAATAAAATGAGTAAAGAGTTATTGATGAAAGAATTAGAAGTGACGGAAACGAAGGGGAAAACGTTATTTAACATTTGGTTCTTCTTACTTCGTTATGTTATTCCGGTAACTGTAATAATTGTATTTTTAAATGCGATAGGTGTATTTAAAATGTTTGCATAAAAAAAGGCGGGGATCTCCCGTCTTTTTTTATGTGGATGTTGATGAGTGTAATAAACGATTATATGCTTTATAGGCTGTAGTGACTGCAAGGAATGAACCGATTAAAAATAATACTGAGCCGCCAAATGTAAATATCCGGCCAATATACGTCTCTCTAGCTTCTTCTATTTTTTGTTGTAATTGCGTATTCATATTGATCACCCCGTAAACTATAGGCATTTAGTTATAGTCTATGTAGAATGCCTATATTGTGTGAAGTGTAAATAAAAAACCTCGGTAGGCACCGAGGTTTTTTATAATCCGATATAAGGAGATGGGTCAACTGCGTTTGTCTTGCCGACATTCCATTCTCCAAGATGAAGTTCGAAGTGTAAATGTTGTCCGTATGATTGGCCCGTGTTCCCCATAAATCCAAGCTGATCGCCTTGTTTTACAGTTTGTCCATTCGATACAGAACGGCTATTCATATGAGCATATACTGTCGTATATGTTTTTCCGTTTATACGGTGAGATAAATACACTACGTTTCCGTAACTAGATGATAATTCTGAACGAATAACAACGCCATCTGCAGCGGCGATAATTGGAACCGTTCCCGAAGCAGCGATGTCAATTCCTTTATGGTTATCTAAAGAACGTACACCAAATCCGGAAGTTTTTGATCCAGCTGCTGGTTTGATAAAGCCACCGATGTTTGTATCATGTGGTGTTGGAGCGGCTTGAGTTGCTTGAGCAGATTTAGTAGCTTGTTGTTTGCGGGCCTCTTCTGCCTGGCGGGCTTCTTCCGCTTTACGAGCTTCTTCGGCCCGTTTTTCTTCTTCAATTGCTTTTTGCACAGCTTGACGTTGATTTTCTAAAATGCCTTTGGATTCTTCTAATCCTTCAATCTCTGAATCTACTTTTGCTACTTTCGTATGTAGATCGTTAATAAGAGTTTGTTGCTGTTGTTGGTTATTTTGTAATTCTTGCTGTTTTTGTTCTAGTTTTTGCTCAGATTCTTTCAGTTGTTGTTCTTTTTTCTCAACAGCCTCTTTTTCTGTAGTTACAGCATTTTGATCAGATGTTTGTTTTTTTACAATATCTGTATCGTTGTTTAATATTAAACTTACGGAGTACATATTATCAACAAGATCGGCAATATTTGAAGAATTTGTTAGTACCTCTGTAATGATATTTGTACGAGGTTTTTCTTGCATAGATTGTAATCGTTGTTTAATAACTTCCTGACGTGTATCTATGTTTGTTTGTAATTGTTCTATATGTTTCTTTTTGTCAGCAATTACTTGTTGAGTTTTGCTAATTTCTTTTTTTGTATCGTTTAATTCAGCTTCGTTTTTATTAATAGAAGTAGTTAATTCATCAATTTTCTTCTGTAATTCTTGAATTTCTTTTTCTATTTGTTCTTTCTCGACTGATTTATTTTGTAAGTCACTTTGTTTGCCTTCTAATTCAGATTGAATGTTAGATAATTTATCTTGATTTGTTTCAGCGTATACGGGTGAAAGTAACGGGGAAGCAAAAATCGTTCCTGCTGCTAAAACACTAAACGCTGCAAATTTCTTTTTCATAGTTGTCTGACTCCTTCCTCTATGAATGTTATATATCATAAGAAGAAGAGTGTCTATCGTTGTAATCATAATGTAAAGAAAACTTTATAAAATTGCTAAGTTTTGTCGGAATTTATCATTTTTCAACTGTAATTGTCATAGTACATACATTTTATTCATATGTGTAACAAAGGTATATTTTGGAATTAATCTGTAAAGTGAAGAAGGAAAGTAATCGTTTTTATGAGGTAAAATATTACTTGGAAAGCTAATAAAACACTAGTGAGGAATCGTTCTCATGTTAGGTTTTCTGACATGGGTCTGCTTTTTGTCAAGAAAATTATTTGTGTTCGGGCAAAGTTATTTTGTTGTCAGATTTAAATTTTTGATTTATGATTTTTAACAGGGACAAAATGTAGTGAATTGTCGAATAATATGTAATACTCTTAATTTCTTAGTTTTATAGAGATAGAATGAGAGATAGAGTGACACATCGAAGAGGGGGTTACAACAAATATGAAAAGAATAGGACTTGCATGGCAAATATTAATAGGGCTTGCGCTTGGTATTGCGGTTGGGGCGATTTTCTTTGATAATCCAGCTGTTGTGAAGTACTTACAACCAATTGGTGATATTTTCATCCGATTAATTAAAATGATCGTTGTACCGATTGTTGTAGCAAGTATTGTTGTTGGGGTTGCTGGTGTTGGCGATGTTAAAAAACTAGGTCGACTAGGCGGAAAAACAATTCTTTACTTTGAAATTATTACAACAATTGCAATTATTGTTGGTCTATTAATAGCGAATATTTTCCAACCAGGAAAAGGCGTAAATATGGAGCAGTTAACAAAGACAGATATTTCGAAATATACACATACGACAGAGCAAGTACAAAGTCATTCATTTGCAGATACGTTTGTAAATATTGTTCCAACGAATATTATGAAGTCATTGGCTGACGGAGATATGCTTGCTATTATCTTCTTCTCTGTACTATTTGGTTTAGGTGTAGCAGCAATTGGTGAAAGAGGAAGACCAGTTCTTCAATTTTTCCAAGGTGTAGCTGACGCAATGTTTTACGTAACAAACCAAGTTATGAAATTTGCACCATTTGGTGTGTTTGCACTAATTGGTGTTACAGTTTCTACATTTGGTCTTGCTTCATTAATTCCATTAGGGAAATTACTAATTGTCGTATATGGGGCAATGATCTTCTTCGTCGTAGTTGTCTTAGGACTTACAGCGAAAATATTTGGAATCAACATTTTCCAATTCTTTAAGATTTTAAAAGACGAGCTGATCTTAGCGTATTCTACAGCAAGCTCAGAAACAGTTTTACCAAAAATCATGGAGAAAATGGAGAAATTCGGTTGTCCGAAAGCAATTACATCTTTCGTTATTCCGACAGGTTATTCATTTAACTTAGATGGATCAACTTTATATCAAGCAATTGCGGCTATTTTCTTAGCGCAAATGTACGGTATTGATTTATCTATTACACAACAAATTACATTATTGCTTGTATTAATGGTTACATCAAAAGGTATCGCAGGTGTACCGGGCGTATCATTCGTTGTATTATTAGCGACACTTGGTACAGTAGGTATTCCACCTGAAGGCTTAGCGTTCATTGCTGGTATTGACCGTATTTTAGATATGGCTCGTACAGCAGTTAACGTTGTAGGAAACTCTTTAGCAGCTGTAGTTATGTCTAAGTGGGAAGGTCAATATGACGCTGAAAAAGGACAAGCTTATTTAAAAGAGATTTCTGAAAAGGGTCAAGCGGCTTAATTATAATATGAAAAAGCTCTCACATAATATGTGGGAGCTTTTCTGTATATAGAAGAGGAGCAGACATAATGAAACGAAAATATGGTGACGGTTCTTCGTGGAAGAGACTAATAGAAAAGAGTTATACGGTTAAGCAAGTGGAAGAGGGAATGCTCGGAATACTGGATATAAAAAAGGTGAGAGAGCCTAGTTGTAAAGAATATGATGGTGAAGAACTTTGTATTGCAGCGGATCAGTATACGTGGATTCAATATTTCATAGACGGGAAAAACTTTGCGATTACCGCTATGTTAGATGATCAGAAAAAATTAGTGCAATATTATATAGATGTGGCGAAAGAATATAAAATAGACGATCGTGGTTTACCGTATTTTGATGATTTATATTTAGATGTAGTATTATTACCTAGCGGTAAGGTGTATGTATTAGATGAAGAGGAGCTAGAGTATGCTTATAAAAGTGGCGATGTCACGAAGGAAGAGTATGAGTTAGCTTGGTATACTACGAAATGGATATTAGCAACAATAAAAAATAGTAAATTTTATTGGATTTCAATATTGAAAGAAGAAACAGAAAAGTTGAAATGATTGTTGTATTCAAATTTTTGTATAATTACCAAAAAAATCTATACAAAAAATAATTGACTTTTGTTTTGTAAGCGAGTAAAGTTAGGGAAGAAATTATTATTAAAAAATAAATATGAAACCTTCTTATAAAGAGAGGCGGAGGGACTGGCCCTACGATGCCTCGGCAGCGGACTCGATTTCAGAGTGCTGTGCCAAATCCAGCAAGCGTGTGCTTGAAAGATGAGAAGAGTGTTTCTTATAGATGTATAAGACCTCTTCTCATCTGAAGTGCACCCCAATTGTTAGACACATAACTAACAATTGGAGGTGCATTTTTTATGGCTAAATTTTCTTCAAAAGATAAAATAAAAGC
>NZ_JAKUGE010000048.1:0-42180 GCF_022663795.1 Bacillus cereus group sp. BfR-BA-01349 | reverse complement strand
GCCTACTTTTATAAAATCTATAAAAGATAATAAAAAATTATATAAAAAAACCACATTTTGTTTGAAAATATCCCTTAAGTTGATGGATGTGGGGTAAGACCACATTCCAAAAGACACCGTTTAATTCCATCTTTACTGTGACATCTTTAATATCCAAGTCTACCACTATCACACCTCCCTTGTACAAAACTCAATCTTACTCTTCTATTTTAAACTTTAATACACCACAACTTAAAGAGATATTAAGTTTTTTCCAATCCTTCTTTACTATGAAAGAAAGTGTAGTTAATGCTAATTGTGTGGTAAATATTATCCAAAAAACTAAAACAGTTAAAATGTTAAAGATTGTTTCCATTAAACTACACTCTTTTCTTTATATATATTTTTATTTTATTAATACGGTTTAAAACTCTTATTACGTCTTAACACTCCCAAAGCAATTATAATGCACCATCACAACAACAAGTTGATGCCTATTTAATATCAATACGCTGTTATTACATGTATGTAGTTAGAGATGGAGGAGAAATTCATTTAACCTCTGTATTCTCCTCCATCTCAGCCAAATACCTAATCTGCCGTTCCGCTTTTCTCACTGCTGTACGAAAATGTTTTTTCAGGAGTTCTACTGTATTTTCACTTATATAATATCTTTCCGTTATACTTTCCCACGTGTCACTACTTTCAAATGTACTCCATTCAAATGGGCGTTCTGTATTTTTCTTTAGTTCTTTAAACACCCATTTTCGCATCTTTTTTTTCGCTTTTTCTGTTAGTTTTCCGTTTTTTACAAGTTCAAGTTCACCATGTCTTTTGTATCGCTTATTAATATCTCTCTCGCTATACACTTTAAGAAGTATATTTGCTGTATTTTCAGCATCTGCTAAAGCACGGTGCTGTTTTCCTTCCCACGTTAAAGCGAGCTGTTCTACCGCAAATTGTAAACTTGGCGTATGTTCAAACAATTCCTCATATGCTTGGAAAACAAATTTTTGCAAATCAATTCTATTTTCTTTTTCTATACTTGGGCATTCAACACCATATAATGTACAATCATGAGATAGAAAGCGATAATCTTCTTTTCCCCATGAAACAAATATAGAACCTTCGCCGATGAACTGAATAAATTTCTCTATAATTCGAGGGAATTTTTCTACACCCATTAAATCTTTTTTCGTAATACCGGTTAATTTTGTTGTATGACGAGTTAATCGTGCACTTGGTTTTACTAACTCCGAAAATTCTTCAATTATCTTCATCGTACCTATTTCTATTTTTACAGCTCCGATATCAACTATTTCTGACGGATCTTCTGATTTATACGGTCTGAAATTCCTCTCAATATCAAACACAATAAAATGTGTAGCGTTTTTCAATTTATTTACCTCTTTCTAAATTCCTTTTCACACAAACACTTTATTTTCAGTATTTATTTATTCATGTACTTTATACAAAAATACTCCGAATAAATAAATGAAAATTCAGTCTCGTTATGATATGTAAGTAGGAGGACATCTATAAAAATGCAAAAAAAAGAAGGGCGAGCCCTTCTTTTTTCAAAAATTACTTCTTGTTTACGTTAGTAGCTTGAGGTCCACGGTTACCTTGTTCTACTTCGAAAGTAACTTCTTGACCTTCTTCTAAAGTTTTGAAGCCTTCGCCTTGGATAGCTGAGAAATGAACGAATACGTCTTCTCCGCCTTCAACTTCGATGAAACCGAAACCTTTTTCTGAGTTAAACCATTTTACTTTACCGTTTTGCATGAAAAAAATCCTCCTACAATGTACCTATATGTACATATTCATTTTCAACCACCTTACAATAATAAGCCAGATATTAAAAAACTGCAACCCCTGAGGAGATTTAACATTGCTATCCTCCTCGGAAGTTACAGCTCATTTAAATCTCTATATTATTAAAAGTAAAATGGTTTAAATATACTATATCATATCAATATAATAAAAGTAAAGTTTTTTTCTTAAATTATTTTTTGTTCCCACTGCATTGCTTTTAATTCACCTGATCCGGCTACTACATAACCATCTTTTTGATTAACAATGCGCCATCCGTGCCCTTTAACTGAATCACATACTGTAACAATACCTTCTTCAAGAAGCACACGGCACACACTACTAATACCCGCCTTATTTTGCGTTGAAGTTGTATATAAAACATGTTGATCTACACTTAAGTCTAAATAACTACTTGCTTTCTGCTCACTTTGACATGTGTGCCAATATATTTTTTCACTTGCAATACTTTCATCTATTTTACAATAAGAAATATTCCCGCTAACTCCCTTGCACGATCCACTTGCCGCTACTAAATAAGAATTGTGTAAAGTCAACGCGGAGATCATTTGATTCATCGCAATTTTAATCCTCTTTAATTTACGTGTCTTCAAATCAAAGAGCCAAACACCACCATATTTAGCATGTATTTTCGTACCAATAAATAAGTAATGTTTATATAAAAATAACGATCGAATAGACGGTGCCGCACTGCCATACTCAAGAAACGGATAAATAGTTTCCCATGTCGAACCGAAATTATTAGAAAGATACAGCATTTTTTCTCCATGAGCAACAACAGTTCCTTGTACATTGCTACATACATTCCAACTCGTTGCTTTTGTTGGAAAACGCTGAATTGTCCAGTTCTCTCCACCATTCATACTACGAATAAAAATCCCTTCGTCACCTACACCATAAACTACATTATCTTCGCTATGTAAATCCCTAATTCGTTTTTGAAAACCATTTAAAATTCGTTTCCATTCTCCGTCTTGTTCAACAAATAAGCCATTATATGTAGTAGCTAACAACAGTTTTCCATCTCTTAACTTTGTAATAGCAGTTGCACTTAACATTGTCTCCACGTTGACACTCCCATTCTTAGAACTTCTCAGCAAATGCAATTGCAAAATTACTGCATTTTTCAACATCCTCTTCATCTTCTGGAGCTAATTCAATTTTCAGCCCTTCTTGTACAAGCTCTGCACCGCGTTCCACAAGACGTTCTTCAAATATCGTTACCGCTTCACAAAACAGTTCATACGCCGTATCACCCGATCCGAATACCGCTACCTTTTTCCCAGCTAAATCTATATTTTCTAAGTCATCATGAAAATCTTCCGCTTCAAATGGTAATTCACCATCGCCCCACGTATAAGATCCTAAAATGATTCCATCATAAGCTAATAATTCTTCAGCATCCATGCCTTCCATTTCTTGCAATACTACTTCATGATCAAAAGCATCTAAACTAACTTTAATTAAATCAGCAATACTCTCTGTATTTCCTGACATACTTGCATAAGCTATTAAAATTTTTGCCACTTTGGCATCCCCCTCTAACAATAAATGATTCTCATTCTCATTATATTAATAATGATAATCAATTTCAATTGATTTTTTCTACTTTTATTTACATTTCACATTACTTATTTCAAATAAAGTGAAACTTTAATCAGCGGGGTATTCATCCCCCACCTAACTTCTTTGTTTCCGCTGAATTTTGAGGCGGGGGTCTTACTGCCCGGCAAATAGCGGGATAAAGTGAAAGTTTAATGAGTCCTCACCAATCAAGCTTTTTCAGACAGCCCACAAAGAGCGGAATAAATAAAAAAGCACAGATGACTATACAATCATCTGTGCTTTTTTATTACTTTTTAAAAATACCAAACGGCTTTCCAACTGGTAAAACAACTTTTCCGAAGTGTGTGTTTAACACTGCTGCTGCTGAACCGTAGAAAGATAACAATGAAATAAGAAGTTCAGAATATGCTGCTAAATTATGCATTGCGTGCGGCATAACACCTAAAGTACTTAATGAAAGACCAATAAATAAGAAATCAATAAGGACGAAGATCATAAATAATACTTTATGTGTTTCCATTGCACCAATCGTCATAAAGATTGTGAAAATCAAATATCCGATAAAGCCTACACCAAGCTGTTTTGAATCTGCAGCTTGTGCTAATTTTTCGCCAAATACTCCAAGTTGAATTAACCAAGTCATTCCAACACCTAACCAAAATAGGCCGTACGCACCAAATGCTGTCGTACCGAATGTATTGTTATGCTTTGCATCGTGAATGCAAGCAAAGATTTGTGCGAATCCTCCTAAAAAGATTGCCCATGGTAATACAAGTGAAACGCCATCTGTTAAGCCTAACTTTTGAGATGATGCTACAAGTGTTACCATCGCTAATCCAAATAGACCAATTCCAGATGGATCCGCTGTTGTCATTTTCACATGATGTGTAGTAGTTTGATTGCTCATATAAACCTCCTGATTATAAACATACTCGAATACAATACTTAAATCAGAAGCCTATGTCAATGGTTTTTTTGTATGTTGTCAGACGTTATATTTTATAATGACTAAATATATTTTCGACCACTTCATAAGGTTTTATATTCACTTTTTCCAACTCGTTTATCGGTAGCCATAACGGAATATAACTTCCTCTATCTTCCCACTGAAATTCCTCAGCTGTTCCGCTTCCGAACACTCCGCCTGTAATATAGGCAGCATAATAATATTCATTTCCTTTATATTTTACCTTTGCAATAAGGTGCTCCACTTTTATATGTACCCCTAATTCTTCGTATACCTCTCTTTTCATTGCTTCTTCAGGCGTTTCACCTTCCTCAATCCCTCCGCCCGGAAAAACATAATATGTTTCCTCTTCTCGAATACGTTTTATAAGAGCGATTTTTCCTTCCTGTACAATGATAGCCGCCCCGCGATTTCTTATCATGTTATTACCTCAATACAAATCGCAACTGTTCCCCACTCTTTTTCTTGTTCTTTCGTATATATTTTGTATGTACTTTCTAACATTTCCTCTAAACTATCATTTTCACAATCCAATAATTTTTTATCGATTTGTTCATACATAGCTTTAAAGCTCTCGTATCGCTTTATTTCCGTTACTTTTACCGTCATCATTTCTTTTGTCGTAAGATTCGTAAATACGATTTCATCACCTTTGTTTATTAGTTGACGTTTTTCATCGTATAGGCGTACTTCATATACTTTTTTTCCTGATTGAATTGACTGAAACGGTTTATTATATAAACCCATTTCGTATCGCATACATCCCACTTCCTTTTGTTCATTTCACCTATTAATACAGTTCACATTACTACATCTTGCATATAATATTCCATACGTATCACTTAATTGAGAAAGGAGGCTGAAGAAGCATGTTATATTTAAATCAAAAACCTGAATATAATAAATATGATATTGGTGATTATACTTATAGTAAAGTAGGGCCAACCATTTTTTCTTGGAACGATGAAACAAAATTAAAAATAGGTAAGTTTTGTTCATTAGCAGAAGAAGTCGTTTTCATACTTGGCGGTGAACATCGCGCAGACTGGATAACAACTTATCCATTTAATGCACTTTTTGATGAAGGAGCACATATTACTGGTCACCCTTCTTCAAAAGGTGATATCGTAGTCGGCAATGATGTATGGATTGGTTATCAATCCTGCATTTTATCTGGGGTTACAATTGGTAACGGGGCCATTATCGGCGCCAGGAGCATTGTTACAAAAGATGTACCCCCGTATGCAATTGTAGCTGGTAATCCTGCAAAATTTGTTCGATATCGTTTCCCGCAAGAAACGATTGACAAACTAGAGAATCTCGCATGGTGGGACTGGGACATTTCTGTTATAAAAGGAGCCATTCCATTACTACTCTCCGACAAAATCGACGAATTTTTCACCTCACCCGAAAAAGAATCTACATGATCAATACAGAAAGAGCATCCTTTTTTCCGGATGCTCTTTCTGTATTTATTTTTTATTTATTTGCAAATGATTACACGGAGAACATTGAAAAGGAATTTTCCTTAAGCAATTAAGATTCGTTTCACAAATTTGTTCTATCGTTGGAACAAATGGAATGACAACTATGTTACTTTCTACCATTTGTGTAACAGGTGGCAATACTGTGCCTACTTGATGTTCGAAACGAATACTCGCTTGATTTATATAATTTCCTGAACCATTTGGCGCGCTCTGCACTACTACTTGGAACGAAACTGTCCGTGCTTCACCTGGATTTAAATTTCCTATAATAAATCCTGATACTGGGTTTACATTTGGCACTGGCGTATTATCAACCGTTACACTTCCAAGGACAAATTGAACACTACTATCTAACATATCTTGAAAACGAATATTTTGTATTACTGCATCCCCCGTATTTGTAATAACTGTCGTAAACGTAATAACATCTCCAATTGTTGCTGCCTGTAAATTTGCCGTTTTTACGACTGTCGTTGAGACATTTTGAGGAATAAACGGGATAACAACTGTATTGCTATCACCTTCAACTACTACTGGCGGCTCATTCGGATTTACAGTTGCGAGCCCATTTGCTATAGCAGTATTTGTAACTAAATTATTTATTTGTCCTCCTGTTATTACAACTTGGAAATTAATAATTGCTGCGTCATTTGGCTGAAAATCACCTAACGGAATACCGGTATTCGGATTAGCAAATGGAAGAGGTACATCATTTACCGTTACCGTGCCATTTATAAATAACGTATTCGGATCAATGATATCTGTTAAAACAATATTCATCACAGGAACTGTACTGTCATTTATAACGGCAATTCCATAAGTGACAACATCTCCTACCATCGCTACTTCAAAGTTTGCTCCTTTTGCAACAAATAAGATTGCAGTATTTACCGTCACTATAACTGTATTGCTCGTATCCATCACTGTAACTGGCGGCTCCCCTGGTACTAAAATATATTCTGCTAACGCCCCAGCAACGTTCACTACTGTACCACCATCTGGAAAGCTCGTAATCGTAGCTTCATATGTTACAATCGCCGTCTCACCGACTGGAATGTCTACAATCGTAAATCCAACCTGCGGATTTACTCCCGGACGAGCTACTCCATTTACAGTTACACTATTTGGAACGAAACCAGCCTCCTGAGATAGCACATCGATAAATTGAACATTCATCGCATCAGCAGTACCAGTATTTAATATTCGAACCGTATACTTTACTATTTCTCCTACTCCAACAATTGAATGATCTACTTCTTTTTGCATATCTAAACTGCCTCTATTTACTGGTGTGACTGTCGTATTACTTGAATTCGTAATTGTAAACGGAGGTTCTCCTGGAATTAATTCAAAATCACCCGTTACTCTTGCTGTATTCATAATGCTACTAGAAGGCGGAACTGCGATTACATTTACTTCAAATGTAATTAATACGCTATCCCCTACTGCAAGATTAGGCAATGCAAAGCCTACAAATGGATCTAAACCTACTTGCGGAATTCCATTTATTTGTACACTTTCAGGAACGAATTCTAAACTAGGTGATGGAACATCGATAAACTGAACATTCGTTGCTGTTACCGTTCCCGTATTTGTAACTTGCACACTATACGTTAACGTATCTCCTAATCGTGTCGCTTCTTTATTTACAGATTTTATAACGCTGAATCGTCCTCTATTCACTCTAGTTATCGTCGTATTACTCGGCTCTGTTACTACAACCGGTGGCTCTCCTGGCACTAAAGTAAAGCTTCCTGTTATATTTGCAACGTTCGTAATTGTTCCTGATGACGGGATGTTTGTAACTGTCGCTTGAAACGTCACTATAACTGTTTCACCTACCGGTATATTTCCAACTCCAAATCCAGTAATCGGATTTAAGTTTGGTTGCGGGGCTCCATTTATCGTTACACTATTTGGTACAAATGACGCCCCTGCTGAAATAGTATCAACAAACTGAACATCATTAGCTGTTATTGTTCCTGTATTCGTTATTTGGACCGTATACGTTAATATATCTCCAACGAGAGTAGCAACCCTATTTACTTGTTTAATAACATTAAATTGCCCTCTATTTACAGTTGTAAGTGTTGTATTGCTCGATTGGTTTACTATAACTGGTGGTTCTCCTGGTACTAATACAAAACTTCCCGTTACATTTGCCGTATTGGCAATTGTTCCGTTTGTCGGCACACTAACAACAGTTACTTGGAATGTGACTTCTACACTTTCACCTGGATTTATATCTGGAAGCGGGAATCCATTATTCGGATTGAATCCAGGTTGTAACACACCGTCTATCATTACACTGTTCGGCACGAATGCTATAGAGGAAGGTAATACATCACTATATTGAACATTTGTCGCTATCACTGTTCCTGTATTTTGAACTACTGTTGTATATGTGATTGTATCGCCTACTGCAACAACCGGCTGACTTACTGATTTTAAAACATTCAAACCAGGCTCATTGATTTCTGTTAATGTCGTATTACTTGTCGTTGTTTCCGTAATAGGCGGTTCTGTTTCACTTACAGCAAATGTAGCAGTAACGTCCACGAAGTTAACAACTGTTCCACCTTGAGGTATACTCGTTACCATCTCCTGATATGTGACAAGTACAAAACCATCTACAGGGATATCTGGAACTGTAAAGCCTATGAACGGATCTAATCCTGGTTCTGGTACTCCGTTTATACTCACACTTCCTGGAACAAATGCTACACCACTCGTACTAGAATCAAGAAATTGGACATTCGTTGCCGGTACCGTTCCAAAGTTAAAAATTAGTACATCGTAGGTTAATATTTCCCCAACCGTCGCTGCCTCTTTATCTACTATTTTTACTGGAAAAATTAAAGCTATATTAATTGTCGTAACGACTAAATTCGTTAATATCGTTTGCGTAATCGGTGGCTCCTGCGGATTCGGTTGTGAAGTAAATGTAACGTCAGCATCATTTAATATGACTTCATTATCTGGAATTTCTGTAATGGTCACTTGGAACGTTACAGAAATACTCGCACCAGCATTTAATAACGGACTAACTGTAAAGCCTATTTCTGGATTTAATCCTGGTTGCTGTATTCCACCTATCGTTACACTGTTGTCAACAAACGTCGTCCCTTCTGGAATGACATCTTGGAAGAGTACATCTGTAACAGGGATAATTCCTACATTCGTTATTAGCACTGTATACGTTAATACATCCCCAACAGCCCCAGTTGCAACATCAACTGTTTTTGTTGCTGTTACTTCACCAGGAGGAGGTAACGGTATTGTAACTACCGTTGTATTACTTGAATTCGTTGTTGTTACAGGTGGTTGTAAAGGATTTAATAAGAAAGTGGCTGTAGCAGATGCTGTATTTAATACTGCTCCACGTGTAGACGGTGCAACTACCGTAACTTGGAACGTTACTGTCAATGCTGTTCCAGCTGCAATATTAGGAAGCTGGAAACCAACATTTGGGTCAAATCCAGGTTGTGGCGTTCCATTTATCGTTACACTATTTGCTACAAATGTTGTTTCTGGAGAAACTGGATCAAGGAAAGAGACATTCGTTGCTGTTACTGTACCGTTATTTCGAATGACAACAGAATACGTGTAAGTTTCTCCAAGTGCTGCTTGTTGTACAGATGAAGATTTTTGTATATTTAACTGCGCTGTGTTTACTTGCGTCACTACAAAATTACTATTTGTAACAGTCGTTATTGGAGGGTTTGCTGGATTTATAAGAAAACTTGCAGTAACGTTCGATTGGTTTCTTATATTTCCACCGCTCGGAACACTCGTCACTGTAACTTGAAACGTAATCGTAGCCGTTTGTCCGACCGGAATATTTGGTACCGGGAAACCTGCCATAGGATCCGCGCCTTGCTGTACGACTCCATTTATCGTCACACTATTTGCTACAAAGGCAGTACCAGACGGAATTGGATCTTGAAAAACAATATTCGTTGCAGGAACAGTTCCTGTATTTTGAATAAGAATCGTATACGTTAACGTATCTCCTACACCAGCTTGTGGTGTATTTACACTCTTCATTACATTAAGTGATCCTACATTCACTCGCGTCACAACAATATTACTAATCGTTACAATTGTAATTGGTGGCTGGAGAGGACTTACTTGGAAATCAGCAGTGACATTCGCATTATTCGGAAGAACTCTATTTGGTGGTACACTCGTGATTGTCACTTGAAAAGTGACCGTCACCATACCTCCTACCGGAATATTAGCAAGTGAAAATCCAGTTGTCGGGTTTAAACCTGGTTGAGGTGTCCCGTTTATTGTTACACTATTCGCTACAAAAGTGGTTCCAACCGGAATCGGATCAAGGAATGATACATTTGTCGCTGCCACCGTTCCACTATTTTGTATACGAACTGTATACGTTAACGTATCTCCTACACCGGCTTCAGTAGCACTTACACTTTTCATTACATTTAACCCTGAAGAATTCACGATCGTCATAACAGTATTACTTGGTACTGTTACAGTAATCGGTGGCTCTGTTGGATTTACAAGGAAATCTCCAGTTACATTCGCATTATTTACAACATTATTTCCTTGGGGAATTTCATCAATTAATACTTCAAATGTAACAATAACACTGGCGCCAGTAGGCAAATTATTTAATGGGAATCCAAGTTCTGGATCTGCCCCTTCTTGTAAAACACCATTCACAACTACACTATTTTCAATAAATAATGTCCCTTGTGGAATTGAATCTTGGAAAAATACATTTGTAGCTGGTACACTACCTGAATTTATAACTTCGATTGTATATACTAAAACATCTCCTACCGTTGCAACATCCGTATTCACTGCTTTCACAACTTCAAAGTTTCCTGATTGTACTGTCGTATTCACAACATTACTCGGTACATTGATTGTTACTGGTGGTTCATTCGGATTCACTTGAAAGCTTGCTGTTACATTTGCTTGATTTAAAATATCTTCATTTTCTGGATTCTGTACAATTACTACGTCAAATGTGACTACAACCGTTTGAGCCGCAGGAATATTCGGAAGAGAGAATCCTGTATTCGGATTTAGTCCACTTTGCTGTACTCCATTAATTGTTACAGAATTTGCAACAAATGAAACAGCAGAAGAAATAGGGTCTTGGAAAAATACATTTGTTAACGGAACGTTCCCTGTATTTTGGACGGCAATTGTGTATGTTAAAGTATCCTCTACCGCCGCTTGCGTTGTATTCACTTCTTTTATTACATTCAAACCACCTGTATTAACTTGTGTCACAACTGTATTCGTTAGTCTATTAATCGTTATCGGCGGCTGATTTGGAATAACGACAAAATTAGCCGACACATTTCCGCGATTCGGAATCGTACCTCCTGACGGCGTAGATGTTACTCGTACTTGAAATGTAACAGTCCTACTTCCGCCAGGAGATATATTAGCTACCGTAAACCCACTCGCTGGATTTGCCCCAGGTTGTGAAACCCCGTCCACAGTCACACTATTTGCGATAAAAGTCGTTCCAATTGGGATCGGATCTTGAAAAATAACGTTCGTCGCAAGTACATTTCCTGTATTTTCAATTGTAATAGTGTACGTAAGAACGTCATTCACTGTCGCAAAAGCTCTATCTACTGTTTTTCTCGTTCTTATATCAGCTATGTTAATGGTAGTAACTACAGTGTTACTTGTCGCTTGCCCTGAAACTGGTTGTTGACCAGGCACTGGAGTAAAGGTAAATGTAGCACTTGCACGATTCGGAATTGGATTGACAAGAGGATTAGATGTTACTCGAACTTGAAAGCGAACTACAGTCGTTTGCGATGCATTAATACTTCCAAGATTAATACTACTTGCTGGATTCGCTCCTGGACGCGCTACTCCATTTACTGTAACGCTATTTGCGACAAATGTTGTTCCAGCAGGGATACTATCAACAAAAATAACATTGTTCGCAGTGACGTTTCCATTATTTGTGACATTAACTGTGTACGTTAATACATCATTAAGCGTTGCCGTCTGTAAATCTACAGATTTCTGCATACTTATGGTTGCTTGATTCACTGTCGTTTGTACTGTGTTTGAAGAAGACGTACTTGTAATAGGAGGACTACCAACGAAAGGACGGAATTGATATGACACCATTGCACGATTTAAAATAGGATTGGGATTCGGGAATGATGTTATTCGAACTTGAAATGTAACAATTCTTTGCGTGTTATTTGGGATTGTACCTAAATTAATTCCATTAGCAGGGTTTGCATTCGGCTGTGTTACTCCCTCTACCGTAACACTACCTGCAACAAACGTCGTTCCGTTCGGAATACTATCACGTAATACAACGTTTTCTGCACTTCCTGTTCCTGTATTTGGGACCGTAATCGTATAAGTGAGAGTATCCCCTACCCCTGCGACTGTTCTATTAACTGATTTAACAGGATTAATAATTGGACCTGTTGCATCAATTTGAACACCAAAACCAGCTGCAGCGTATCCATCTCCATTTGTAACGAAGCGAACAGTTGCTGACGTTTGATTATTTACTAATGATGCAGAGGCATTTACATTCGTAATATCCCACCCTTGTCTTCGGATCGCTAAAGCTATCCCTAACGGCTGATTCAAATTTCCAAATGTCCCGGTTGTATCTAACTCTCCAATGTCATTACAAATTTGAGACTGGAAGAAATTATTCGCAGGGTTTCTCGGTCCGAATAATGCAACTGTAGCATTTGCATTCGGTCCAAAGCGAAGTTGATCTCCAACAATGTTAGAATCGCCTTCTTGAGCAGTTACGAGCACTCTTCCTGTAACAGCTCCTGTTGCCGGCGTAGCAAATCCTGAAATAGTAGCATCAACTGGTGGTGATGAAGCATCAATAATTTCTTGGCCTGCATATACTGACAAATTTCGAAGTGGTAAACTTGCATTTTGATACACAACCTCAAGCGTCCATCCAGCTGAACGACTGATTGTCGGGTCGGCTGAAGTTCTGGCAGCAGGCACAGCACCCGTTGTATATGTGCCTGCCCCACCTGCACTAACAAGATTCGTTACATTGGCAGAGCGAGCATAATAAAACTGATTTTCTACTGAACCTTGCTGCGCGGTAGCAGGATCTGGCGTAACAGAAAACGTCCCTGCTGGCGTTGTAAATGTAATGTTATCATTTAAAAATGGTAAAACATCTTCCGTATCAGTCCGGAAAGTACCAGCCCAAACTAATTCTGCATATAACACACTGCTTCCCGCTGGAAGATTTAAAATTGCACTTGAAGAATTCAATTGCCATTCATCTGTTGTCCCTGCTGGGAATCCTGGTACTTGCAATGCTGTATTTACTGTCGTAAACACAGCAAGTGTACCAAAAATATTACCTGGTGCAGGTGATGTAGGGCTAAGTCCCAGCGTATTCCCAGTAAACGTGACGGCACCAGGTACCGTTGTCGTAAAACGATTTATAAAAGGCACACAATCATCTCATTTCATTTATAGTAAAAAGTGCTCTATACTATAAAATGTAGACAACCTATGTGATGTACGTTGTCCAACAAAATTCCGCACATATGAGAGGAGTTTATAAAACTATGCGCTACGTTATCATAACAGGAACTTCACAAGGTTTAGGTGAGGCAATCGCTACGCAATTATTAGAAGAAAGTACAACTGTCATCTCTATTTCTAGAAGAGAAAATAAAGAGCTTACTAAACTTGCAGAGCAATATAATAGCAATTGTGTTTTCCACTCCTTAGATCTTCAAGATGTACATAATTTAGAAACGAACTTTAACAAAATCATTTCATCTATTCAAGAAGACAGTGTATCTTCTATTCATTTAATTAATAATGCGGGTACAGTTGCTCCTATGAAGCCAATTGAAAAAGCAGAAAGCGAACAATTCATTACGAACGTTCACATTAATTTACTTGCTCCTATGATTCTTACATCTACGTTTATGAAACATACGAAAGACTGGAAAGTAGATAAACGCGTTATTAACATTTCATCTGGTGCAGGAAAAAATCCTTACTTTGGCTGGGGCGCTTATTGTACAACGAAAGCTGGTGTAAATATGTTTACACAGTGCGTAGCAACTGAAGAAGTGGAAAAAGAATATCCAGTAAAAATCGTCGCTTTTGCACCTGGCGTTGTTGATACAAATATGCAATCACAAATTCGTGAAACAAATAAAGAAGATTTCATAAATTTGGACCGCTTCATTGCATTAAAAGAAGAAGGAAAACTATTATCACCTGAATATGTTGCGAAAGCTATTCGTAACTTACTAGAAACTGAGGACTTTCCTCAAGGCGAGGTTATTAGAATTGATGAATAACAAAAAGGCGTGCTATTTTAACACGCCTTTTTGTTCTACTTCTCTAAAAATATAAGCATAGACTCCGCAATTTGCTCATAACCAATTTCTTGATAAATTTTATTCGATGTCGGATTCGCTAAATCAGTATATAACGTAGTCGTCTTGTACCCTTCATCTAACATACGTTGACTAAGTGCCGCTACACACTTAGATGCGTATCCCTTTTTCCTTGCTTCTTTCAGCGTATATACGAAATTAACTGTTATATTATTTTTAGTTGGTCTCGTTTTTGCAGCTACAGAAACGAGTTTCCCATCCACTTCCAAACCAAACAGTCGATTTGTAGTTATTAATGTATGCGCAGTTTGTTTTGCTTCTTCTTTCGTAGTAGGAAGCTTTACGTCTTCACAAAATTGATATATCCACTGTTCTATTAATGGTAATTCATCATTATTTACCGCCCGGAAAAGTCCATCCGCATTACACTTCTTCTTTACTCTGTTGAGCTCATACACACCTTGTTCCATTGTAATATTCGTTTTCTTATTTTCTAATACCGCAATCTCTTCCGCTAATTTCTGTACAATTTTCTTATTACCGATCAATCCAGGAATATCCGGGTATACTTTCGTTAACTCTTTTGCAAGTTCCTCAATAGCTACTCCCGAAATTTCAGAAGTTGCAACAATGATTTGTTTCTTCTCTTCTGTTTGTAGAAATACAACCGCAATTTCTTCTCCTTGTTTCGCTATCCCCATAAATATCGGTTCTTGGACCATTTGTAATACACCTAATATGAGATTGTTTTCCTGCTCATTCTTTTCTAGAAATGGTGTAACATCTTCTTTAAAATGAAAAATCTCTTCATATACATGTAATTGAATCATCGACAATCTCTTCTCTCTATTTATATTTTAATTAAGTATTGGCGATTAATTCATTAAATCCTTCTTTTACAATTCTATAATATTAGAAACTAATATATTTAAATCATTTTCAGTTTGTAAAATCCTCTGTTTTTCCTTTTCAAATACATCTTCTTCTTTTCGAAATGACTCTTTTCGATTTTGAATCATACGATTCATTTCTTTTTTACTCGGTCCACCGTATACATTTCTTTTTTGAATAAAAGCTTCTGGCGATATGACTTCTTTCCACTCTTTTTCTAATAAATTTATTTTAAAATGTTCTTGCAAGTATATATTTACATCTTTGAAATGTAATTCATGTAGCTCCTTTTTCTGCCCCAATGACATATTTGCAATAACACTTGCTGCATGATGAGCATGCCGAAATGGAATTTCATAATTTTTTGTTAAAACATCGGCGAAATCCGTTATCGTTATTGCATGTTTATAGGAACGACCTTTTAACGTTTCTTCTTCTACTTTCATCGTTCGGATCACTGCATTCATCATACAAAAAACACGAATTGCCTTTTCAATCCCTTTATATAAATATGGCTGCAAGTCATCTTCCGTATCGACAATATCACCAAATGGTGTATTATGAATCATTTGAAATACTGTAAATGCTTCTCCTAAAGCACTACTCGTAATCGCACGAGCGTGTTCAATTGAAACCGGATTTCGTTTTTGCGGCATAATACTACTGATTTGTACATATGGCTTTGCAACAGTAATACCGTCATATTCTTTCGTTGCTAACAACAAAAAGTCATGAATCCATCTACTCGTATTCGTCATCATTACCATAAGTAGCGAACTAACTTCTAATAAATAATCCGCTCCGGCAACAGCATCATATGAGTTCTCAATTACATTTGTAAATCCAAGTAGATGAGCAACTCGTTCTCGTTTAATCGGGAAACTTGTTGTAGAGAGTGCAGCCGCCCCCATTGGAGACTGATTTAAAAGCTGGTACGTTTTTTTCATTCTTTCTAAATCTCTTTGCATCGTATCATAGATTGCTAACGTATAATGACCAAATGTTGTTGGCTGTGCCGGTTGTGTATGTGTATAAGCTGGCATGATTGTTTCCTTATAATCAGCAGCAAGTTGTAGTACACTTTCTTGCAATAACAAATGATGTTCCATTAATCGTAATACATATCGCCTTAAACTCATGCGATACATCGTTACACCCATATCATTTCTACTTCTACCAATATGCATATTACTTACAAAATCGCATTTCGCTTCTTGAGAAATTAAATGTTCGACTAAAAAAAAGAGATCTTCATGCTGCTCTGTATAGAGCAATTGCTCTTCTGGAATTCCCTCTACCTTTTTTAATGCGTGTAATATAACTTTAGCTTCTTCCTTTTTCATTAAATTTTCTTCCGTTAGCATCGTAATATGTGCTTTATGCACTTGAAACATATCTTTCAATAAATAATTTCGTTGAAAATCAAATACATGCTGTAATACACAATCCACATATGTTTTTCCAGGGAAATCAGCGCCTTCACTCTTTATAAACTCTTCTTTACTCTGTTTCATCACCTTTTCCCCTCTCACCTAAGTATTACTACCCATCATACCCAGAGATAGAAAAAAAGTGCTTGTACATAAAAATAAACTCGGTGCTCTCTGCACCGAGTTTATTTAATAAAAGTCGCATCATACTTATCACTTTGCAACACTTGGAAATGTAAGTTTGCTAAATGTTTCCGTATTTCTGCACTATCGTCTTCATTTAAATTATTCGCCAAAAACACAATCTCCGTACAGTTCCCACGTTTATCCATAGCGTAAACTGCTTTTGTAACCGTCCATGGTGTGTAACCATTCTTTTGCCCAGCATGTCTGAATGTTTTACGGTATTTCTTGGCACTCATGTCTGTTTCAACGATATTTGCCCACACTTTTTCTTCAGCCTCTGTCAAGCCACCTTTATGGTTTGCCTTTTGAAGTAATACCATATAATCATTTGCAGAAGCTGCTGGTAATCTATCTGACCAAATTTTGTCGTAACGTTCCTCTAAATAAAGCGGAATTTCCTTCTGTAATAATGGTCCCTTCTTCTTTAAGCGTTCATGAATAACCATCGCATATTCACGATATTGCTCTTGAGACATTTCTTTTAACTTTTTCTCTATTTTATATTTTGGAACATGTAATTCTTTATGCAAATATCCCGGGATATACAAAGATGAAACGATTGGAAATAGTGGTTGATGTGCAGGAAGTGATAAACTTTGTAAATTTCGATTGATGTTATCTAATCCTAACAATTCCATTAAGTATTCAGCATTTGCATTCGAACTAAACTTAACCATTCCTTTTGCCACTTCTTCTAAAGAAACCGCTCCTTCAGTTATCTTGCCCGTCTTCTCCAAATACCTTTGCCATCTATCTTGTGCACCACCATCTGTATTCGGTACATAATAGCGATTCACATCATTAATCGATACGAAACTAGACGAATCAATTTTCCCTTCAGTAACTTGTTTCGTATATTCAAGCGCCACAATTAATTTCATCGTACTAGCAACTGGCAATACAACATTTGGGTTTACAGAATAGACAACTTTATCATTTCTCTTTACTAGAAGCGCACTATTTTTTTCATCTTTGTGTTCTTCAATAAAAGATGCAATATACTGTGCATCATCATTATTTGAACTCCACACTTTTTTCACTAAAAAGTTACCCGATATTAGCAAAACGAAAATACCCACAACCACTGCGCATACTATAGTTTTTTTCAAGTAAAATTTCTCTCCTATTGTGTAACTCTTCTCTCTATCTTTAAAAAACAAAATAATGGAGATGGTTATTTAAATAACCATCTCCATTATTTTAACTTGTATACTCCTATTATGTCTACGTCATGATTTTCACAAAATCCTCAAGGAATTTTTTATAATGTAATGACCAACCAATTCGCATCCAATTTTTTAATGCTTTTGCATCAGGTTGAGGACGGAAATCTGCAATACTTTCTCCTTTTGCTATTCCCACTGTATCTACATCGACACGGCGATACACATAATCCAATATTGAAGGATTTGCGGCAACCATCATTGTAACGACGTCATGTACTGGACTTCCTTTTATTTTCGGATTTAATTTTCTATAAGCTTTATAATAATACGTAAAAATCGGTTCAATTAATTTATTAAAACTTGTTTTAGAATGTTTCGTAATATACTTTACCATTTCTGGCGTAATAATAGCTTCAGATGTAACATTGAGCGGCACCAGTGTCACATTCTTGGCATTTTGCATAACTAATTGCGACGCAATCGGATCACCATGAAAATTCGCCTCTGCGACTGGTGTAACATTGCCTGGCATTAAGAAAGCACCCCCCATTATATAATATTCTTTCACATACTTCATCATTGGCTTTTCTAAAATAAATGCTGTCGCTAATGTTGTTGATCTACCAGCATCGACTATTATTAATTCTCCTTTATATTTTTCAAGAATGTCAAAAAACTCACAAAAAGGCTTTATATTTGGAGAAAGATTTTTCGGTGGTCGAATTGGTCCTAAACCTTCCGCCCCATGAATTTCTGGATAATACGTTGTAATATCTCCAGATAAAGGGATTTTCGCACCATTAATAACAGGTATATCTTCCCTACCTGCTAACTGTAATAAATATGCCGCATTACTTGTCGCCTTTTCTTGCGTTACATTTCCATATCCTGTAACTACACCAACAATATCAATATCAGGATGCAACAATCCATACATAATTGCTAAAGAGTCATCAATTCCTGGGTCTCCTAAAAATAATACTTTTTTCATCGACCTCAACTCCATCCCCTCAGTTGTTATTAATTTATGAATAACCGTGGATATACAGAATAAAAAATGAACAAATTCACACAAAAAAACGCAGTCTTATAAGGACTACGTTCTTCAGCTAACCTATACTGTTTTTTTTACAGCACTCATACTTCCAATGATGTAAGCGATAAACGCAAAACAAATCGGGAAGACAACTGTATGTATACCGAACGGATTTGGATAGAAAAGATGAATACACATATATGAGCCTACCCCAACTAAAATAGACGCAAGCGCTCCTGTAGCATTTCCTTTCCTCCAATATAACCCTAATACGATTGGCCAAATGAATGCAGCTTCTAATCCACCGAAAGAAAATAAATTTAGCCATATTAAAAAATCTGGTGGTTTAATTGCCGCTGCATAAACGAGTAGTCCTACAATACCAGTAATCCACAAACTTCCTTTTTTTATCGTACTGTCTGCTGCATCTTTATTTATGTAATTTACGTATATATCTTTAATAATTGACGAGCTTACAAGTAATAATAAAGAATTTACTGTAGACATAATCGCTGCCATCGGTGCAGCTAAGAAAACTCCAGCTAACCAAGGTGGCAACACTTCCATCGCAAGTAGCGGCATTACTTTATCTGGTACCGTTATACCTGGAAGTACTACTCTTGCAAATACACCCGTTAAATGCATACCAATCATAATTGTACCCACAACAATCGTCCCAATTATTAACGCTTGATGCATCGCTTTTGAATTTTTATAAGACATGGCACGCACGCTAATTTGCGGTAAACCGACAACGCCAATTCCAATTAAAATCCAAAATGATGTAACATATGATTTCGTTAAACTGCCATCTGCTCCGAATGGTGTAATTAACTTTGGATTAATTTGAACAAGTTCCTGCATAATCTTTTCAATTCCACCACCAGCAATGACAGTAGCAATTAAAATGATTGTTGTTCCAACTAACATAATGATTCCTAATAATGTATCTGATAGAGCAACTGCACGAAATCCACCAATTAATACGTACACAAGTACAGAAAAAGTAAATAAAAATAGTGCTGTTGTATACGATAGCCCCGTTAGTGACTCGATTAATCGTCCACCACCGACCCACTGGGCTACTGTCGCTGAAAATAAAAAGATAATAATACATAACGCAGAAAGTATAACAACTGCTTTATTATTGTATCTCCCTTTTAAATAATCGATAAGAGTAATTGCTTCCATCTTCCTAGCGATAATTGCAAACTTTTTACCGATAACCGTTAAAACGATATACCCTGTTACAACTTGAATCGCAGATAACAGTACCCATCCAAGACCCATATTGTAAGCAATACCAGGGCCACCAATAAAGCTACTTGCACTACCGTACGTAGCAATCATTGTCATCGCTAATAATAAACCGCCTAGCTCACGCCCACCAAGAAAATATTCTTGCAAAAATTTATTATGAGCAGTTGCTTGCACGCGTCTTGAAGCATATACACCAATTAAAAATACAACGATAAACGAAATTATCATTGGAATGATTACATACCAATTCATCTATTATTCCTCACTTTTTTCTTCCTCATCGAGTGAAATATCTTGAAATACAAAACGAACAACTAAACTAAGTAAAATAACCATAACGATAAATCCAACGATACAGCTATAAAAAAACCATGCGGGAAAACCTAATACATATGTATATTCATTCGGATTTTTACTACCAAGCCCATAAGCAAATCCGTACCAAATTATAAAATTAATAATAGCAAGTCCAAGACCAATTAACGCTTCTCTATGGGCTATTCGAAAGCGTGGATCATCATGATAATCTTTCATTTTTACCCCTCCTCTCACGATGTATTATTGTACCATTGTTCTTCTAGTTTTTCCTACTAGAAAGCAAAAACAAGCAGGATTTTTTTATAATCATATAGAAGATTCTCTTACATTACATATTTTTTACAATTGTAACACAAATGAAATTTGAATTTTCAGTATTTCTTAATTATGATTTTAATTAGAGGCTTTCCATCTAGTTTCCACATCCTTGATTTCGGAATAAGCGCCGTCTCGTACTGCGTTTACATTATATTTTCAAGGGGGTTATACAATGAGTCAACTAGCTGTAAATCTTCATGAAAAGGTAGAGAAGTTTCTTCAAGGTACAAAAAAGTTATATGTGAATGGATCTTTCATGGAAAGCGCTTCCGGTAAAACATTTAAAACACCTAACCCAGCAACTGGTGAAACACTTGCCGTCGTTTCTGAAGCTGGTCGCGAAGATATTCATAAAGCTGTAGTCGCAGCTCGTATGGCTTTTGACGAAGGTCCTTGGTCTCGTATGAGCACTGCTGAGCGAAGCCGTCTCATGTACAAGTTAGCTGATTTAATGGAAGAACATAAAGAAGAGCTTGCACAGCTCGAAACATTAGATAACGGAAAGCCAATCCGTGAAACAATGGCAGCAGACATCCCACTTGCAATTGAGCATATGCGCTATTACGCTGGCTGGGCTACGAAAATCGTTGGTCAAACAATTCCTGTTTCCGGTGATTACTTTAACTATACACGCCATGAAGCTGTTGGTGTCGTTGGTCAAATTATTCCTTGGAACTTCCCGCTTCTTATGGCAATGTGGAAAATGGGAGCAGCGCTTGCTACAGGATGTACAATCGTTTTAAAACCTGCAGAACAAACTCCACTATCTGCTTTATACCTAGCTGAATTAATTGAAGAAGCTGGATTCCCGAAAGGTGTTATTAATATCGTACCTGGATTCGGTGAATCAGCTGGACAAGCTCTCGTTAATCATCCACTCGTTGATAAAATTGCATTTACCGGTTCTACTCCTGTCGGTAAACAAATTATGCGACAAGCATCCGAATCATTAAAACGCGTTACACTTGAGTTAGGCGGTAAATCACCAAATATCATCTTGCCGGATGCTGATTTATCTCGCGCGATTCCTGGTGCACTTTCTGGTGTTATGTTTAACCAAGGACAAGTATGCTCTGCTGGATCACGCTTATTTGTTCCGAAGAAAATGTATGATAATGTCATGGCTGATCTCGTCCTCTATTCTAAAAAACTAAATCAAGGTGTCGGTCTTAACCCTGAAACGACAATTGGTCCTCTCGTTTCTGAAGAACAACAAAAACGTGTAATGGGCTACATTGAAAAAGGGATTGAAGAAGGCGCTGAAGTACTTTGCGGAGGAAGTAATCCATTCGATCAAGGCTACTTCGTTTCTCCTACAGTATTCGCTGACGTAAATGATGAAATGACGATCGCAAAAGAAGAAATTTTCGGTCCAGTTATTTCTGCAATACCATTTAACGATATTGATGAAGTAATTGAACGTGCAAATAAATCACAATTCGGCTTAGCGGCTGGTGTGTGGACAGAAAATGTTAAAACAGCACACTATGTTGCAAGTAAAGTACGTGCAGGTACAGTGTGGGTAAACTGTTATAACGTGTTTGATGCAGCATCTCCATTTGGAGGATTTAAACAATCTGGTCTTGGCCGTGAAATGGGATCTTATGCATTAAATAACTATACAGAAGTAAAGAGCGTTTGGCTTAACTTAAATTAATGAGAAAGAACCTGACCTATCCGGTCAGGTTCTTTTCATTATGTATTCCTTTAAACTTGCAGTCCTCCGCTCACATTTAATACTTCACCTGTAATATAAGATGCGTATTCTGATGCTAAAAAGGCTGCTGCGTTCGCAATATCTTCTGGCGTTCCAATTCTACCAACTGGAATAGCGCCAACCATCTTTTCTTTCACTTTATCTGGTATCGTTTTGGTCATATCTGTATCCATAAACCCCGGACAAATCGCATTACAAGTAATACCGAAACTTCCAACTTCTTTCGCTGCTGTTTTTGTTAATCCTACAACTCCAGCTTTCGTTGCAGCATAATTTGCCTGTCCAATATTCCCCTCTCTACTTATAGAAGAAATATTAATAATTCTTCCATATCCTTGTTGTCTCATATAAAGAAGTGCTGGTTGCATACAATAAAAAACACCAGTTAAATTCACTTGTAATACTTGTTCCCAAGCAGATTTCTCCATTTTATGTAACATTGCGTCTCTTGTAATTCCAGCATTATTCACCAAAATATGTAATGTACCAAATTTTTGAACTGCATATTCAATTAACGACTTTGCTTCATTTTGATTACTCACATCACATCGATATGAGCACACTTTATATCCTTCATCTGATAACTCACGTGTCGTTTTTTGTAGCTTCTCTTCATTTACATCGCTAATTAATACTTTCGCCCCTAGCTTTGCATAAACCTTTGCAATCTCTTTTCCAATTCCCTGTGCAGCTCTTGTTACAACAGCTGTTTTCCCATTTAAAAACTCCATTCCTATCCCCCATTTCTATTACTTATACTGTATATTTCGGCTTTTTACTTTCCAACTCCTCTTTGTATAAAAAAGTCTATTTGTGTCAAACTAACTTTGCAACGTCGCATAAAGTGAAACTTTAATTAGTGGGAAGTTTGTTCATCCCCCACTGATTATCAGCCCTCACCAATCGGGCATTTACGGACAGTTAATCTCCCACCTAGCTTCTTTGTTCCATCTGAGTTTTAAGGTGGGGGTTTTACTACCCGTTATGCGGGATAAAGTGCAAGGAGATTGTGTCGAATGAATAAAAAGAATTTCAAACAAAGCAAAGCAACTGATGGCATTGATGTTGAGTTCTCTCGCGAACTCGCTGACCACAATGACTTAGAAGCAAACGCACGTGCAAATGCCGCTGATGCACGTCAAAAGCGCCAACCAACCGAAAAATAAGGTACATCACAACCTTATTCTTTTCAAAAGGGACCTACTACCCAACAAAATAAACCGAGAGACATCTCTCGGTTTATTTTCTATATTTTTTTGCATAATGAGCCAAAGTAAGCAACGGATATATATGAGCATAACTATGATAACGAATATAAAACCCACCTGGTAAACCTGTTCCAGTAGGATATTTTTCATTTATATAAGGGTTGGAGAGCAAATATGAAATACCTTTTCGAATAACTGACGTTTCTTTATCATAGTAAGAAATGAGGGCATCTAAAGCCCATGCTGTTTGGGATGGTGTACTAAATGGTAAAGTAACGAACCTTTTCTCCACACTACTGTGGCAAGATTCTCCCCAGCCACCATCTTCATGCTGTATATGTTCAAGCCATAAAGCTGCTCGTTTCAATGATGGATCGCTAGATGGTATTCCTAGTGACCGTAAACCAGTCAACACTGCCCACGTACCATATATATAACAAATTCCCCATTTCCCATACCACGATCCATTTTCCTCTTGTGCATTCATTAACCAATTTATCGCACTTTGTTTTTGTTTCTCAGGCAATTCGTTTTGTGCATACGTCCCGAAAAACTCTAGCACTCTCCCTGTAATATCTGGTGTAGAAGGGTCTGTAATCATATCACTTGCATTTTCGATTGGTAAATTTGCTAATATACGGCTCGTTACCCCTTTTTCAAAAGCTCCCCAACCACCATCATTGTTTTGCAATCCTTTAACCCAATTAACCGCTCGCTTCCAAGCATTATCTACATTTTCGTTCCCTCTACTTCGCGCCAATGCTCTTAACACAGCAGTTGTATCATCAATATCGGGAATCGTCGTATTCACATCCGAAAAGCCCCAACCACCTGGGAAGAGATCCGGTGCATGTACACTCCAATCTACTTTCTTTGTTTGCTGTTTTCTTAATAAATACGCTGATGCATTTTGAATCACTTTACTTGCTTTCGGAACTTGAGCTTCTTGCAAAGCATAACTGAGTAAGGCTGTATCCCATATAGTTGACGGAGAGTTTTGCAAATGGCTCCCTCTCTCCATATTCCATATATAAGATGTAATTCCCATTATAGCCTTCTTAATAATTGGTGATTGAATAGAATGTCCTAATGCAAGTAAAGCATAAATCATATAAAACGAGGCAGTTGCGTAGCTATATAATGTTCCATTTTCATCAATACGCTCTTTCATAAAACGTTCTACTTCCTCATATCCTTTATGATGCAAAGAAAGTGGATACGTTATAATTTTCTTCACGTCACTTACTAACGTTTGAAAAACTGGAGACCGATCCTCTCGAAACCATTCTCCGCCCCCGCCTGCAATGTGATTTAAATTTGGCAATAACTTTTTCCCTACTCGAAATCTTTTATTTAAACACAACATCATCGGAATTAAATGAATACGTGCTGAGCTACTCAATTCAAATATACTGAGAGGGGAATCATTCTGCAGAAACATAATTGGTGTTGGCAAATGAAAAAGAGAAGGATATTCATATTCTCCATGAATCGCTAATAAAAACTTCGTCATAAAATGAGCACGTGCTACCCCACCTCGCTCATTTATAAACATTTCCGCTCGCTTCATATTCGCATCTTCTTTTGTATATTTTTCCGATGCAAGTAAGGCGGCATAAGATTGAATTGTAGCTGATAAATTACCTCCCACCTCATCTTCATACAATTTCCATGTTCCTTCATTTGTTTGAAGTGATGCTAATCTTTTCACAAACGGTTCTATCTCTTTATCTCTACCTAATAATTTTAATAAAAAAATCATATGGCAATCTGTTAATGGAGCTCCTTCAAAACAAAACCGCCACGTACCATCTTGCCGTTGCATTGTTTGAAGTGCAGTTGTTCTTCTCGCTATTTCTTTATGCACTTTTTCATATAATAACAAGTTACTCACCCACCCTTTCGAAATCCGTATAACGATATTCAAAAAGGTAGCTGAATATGTATAAAAACAAAGAAAAGCAGAACATATAAAATGTTCTGCTCATAAACAATACCCTACTCCGACAATAATTCCTAATAAAGCACCGACTACTACTTCATACGGTGTATGCCCAACAAGTTCATTTAACTTCTTATATTCTGTTTCTCTACCGTGAAAAAAGTCATTCAATATTTTTGCTTGTTTACTTACTGCAAGCCTTACTCCTGAAGCATCATACATAACAATAATGGCAAAAATAGTAGCAACCGCAAACATCGAGCTTTCCACACCTTCCACTACTCCAACTCCTGTAGCAAGCGCTGTAACTGTTGAAGCATGAGAACTTGGCATCCCACCTGAAGCAAAAAACTTTGCAAAATCAAATTCACCTGTTTTAACTAATTTAAAGACTACTTTCGTTAATTGTGCTAAAAACCATGAAATTACAGCTGCCATAAGCGGATCATTATGTAAAATTGTTTCCATGTTCTCAGCTCCTTACTGACTATAATGGAAATTCTATATAATATAAGTATAAAGAAAAATGCGTAGAAAATACTACGCATTATGATACTTTTGCTGATTTATTTTTTATAAATTTCGGTTGTTTCTGCACTAAAAACTTAGTCTTCGCTACCGAGAATACAAATAATGCAACCCATATACAGAAAAATGCAATCATATGAGTAGATGTGAAATGTTCACCAAATACGAATACACCTAAAATTAAGCTAATTGTTGGTGCAATATATTGTAAAAAACCTACCATATAAAGCGGAATAAGTTGGGCTCCTTTTGCAAAATAAAAAAGTGGTAGAGCTGTAACAATACCCGCTCCTATTAATAGTAATGTCGATAACATTGAAATAGATCCAAATGAACCGAAACCATGGGCGCCTGTCATAACAAGGTAAATGATTGCGAGCGGTGTCACTAACATCGTTTCCATCGTAAGTCCAATTGTAGCATCATAGTTTAACAGTTTTTTCGTTAATCCGTATAATCCAAATGAAAAGGCAAGTGAAAGAGAAACCCACGGAATAGATCCGAAACGTACTGTTAAAATGATACCCCCCACTCCAGCTAAACCAACTGCAACATATTGCCAGAAGTTTAACTTTTCCTTTAAAACGACTGTACCAAGTAAAATACTAATAAGCGGATTAATATAATAGCCAAGACTCGCTTCAATAACATGATTATGATTAACGGCCCATATGTAAACAAACCAGTTTCCGCTAATCAAGACTGAAGCTATTGTTAATGACATTAATAATTTAGGTCGTTTAAAAAGATTCACAAATTCCCCAATAAACTGGCGAAACCTCTTCGTAACACCTAATACGAGTAACATAAAAACAAACGCCCAAACGATGCGGTGTGCTAATATTTCATCTGCTGGAACTTCCTCAACCCATTTCCAATAGATTGGTAGTATTCCCCACATCGTATAAGCACCAGCCGCATATAGTATCCCTTTTTTTTGCTCTGCTGATTGACTCCCCATCTTCCTTTTTCTCCTCTTCTCATTTTTTCTCCATTATACGGTCTCACATGCTCACTTTACCAATAATCAATCTGCATTTCTTTCGACATTTCTCATACAACGAATAATAAACATACCGTTATCACAACAAGTAACGGTATGCCGAAAACAAATTTCTTTTTATGAGTTTTATGATGAAACATATACATTCCGATCCAAGCTCCAACTGCTCCCCCAGCTGTCGCCGATAAAAACAACGTACTTTCTGGCGTTCTCCACTGTTTCTTCTTTGCTTTTCGTTTATCAAGCCCCATAAGGCTAAAAGCTATAACGTTAATAATAAGAAAATAAATCCATTTCATCGCTTTCTCTCCTTATGAAAAATTCGATTAATAGTAACACGAAAAAACGACGGAAACAACTGAAGAACTCTTTTTATCCAACTAGTTTCATTCCTTTTTCTTAATTAGTTACCTTCATATTTACATAACCAACTAAAATCGCAGTTAAAGCATTTAATATTGAAAAATGTTATGTGCAGAATCTTATATTTCATTACATTCATCCACTACCATATCATCGAAAAAACTTCCCTCAATCTCCTTCTCATCAAAATGAAGAACCATAATTAACCCTACATATAAAGAAACGAAATTTAAAAACCATTCCCCATTCTCATCTTTCTTAGCTAAGCATTTAAATATCTCTTGAAATTGCATACGCTCATCTGTCGCAACAACCGGTCGCACGCCAAAATATTTCAATACAAGATGTAGGTTGAGCTGCACGGATAATGATAAAATATACTTTAATAACTCGGTATAATGAGCAACATTTTTTTGACTATATAACTTCACAAGCTCTTGATGTAAAGTAGAAATTGATAATTCTTCTTTAGTCACTTTTGTTGCTTCTATCCTTTCAATCATCTTTTTCATATCCATTCCATTTACCCCTTCAGTTACAAAACAAAAGCCAAAGTATACTTATTTTATAATCAACAATAATTGAGTATCTCTCGTCTCTCTTTCTTCTTCACTTACTAAGTCATACTTTTTTAAAAGATGAAATACATCATTTAATATTTCTTGTGAGTGATTACCTTGTAAAAAATTTTTTACCCCTTTAAAAATCTCTTCAGGTAAAAAACTCTTTTGACTTTCAAGCTTATTCATCACATCTTCAATAGAATGATCAATGTTACATGCCATACTAAACTTCCCCCTCTATCCTCTATAAATAATATCCTCAGCTAACGATGTAAACACTTCTCCAACAAGAGAATCTTCATCATATACAGATGAACCATTATTTTCTTCACGTTTCGCAAAAGGTATTTGGGCAATTACTTCTGTTTGCAATTGTTCTGCAAGCATTTTGCCGCCGCCTTTTCCGAAGAAATAATTTTTCGATCCATCTTGTTCTTCATAATAAGCCATATTTTCCACAATACCTAAAATCTCATGCTTCGTATGTTTTGCCATTACACCAACTCTTGAAGCAACGAATGAAGCTACATTGTGCGGAGTTGTAACAATTATTTCTTTCGCTTGCGGAATCATCGCTGCAACATCAATCGCAACATCTCCTGTACCTGGTGGTAAATCAAGTAATAAATAATCTAATTCTCCCCAGTGCGTATTCGCAAGGAAATTTTGAATCCATTTATTTAGCATCGGTCCGCGCCACATAACTGGATTATTTCCTTCTGTAAAGAATCCCATCGACATGATTTTAACACCGTAACTAATGACTGGAATTGCCGTTTGATCAATCATCGTTGGTTTCTTATTCGTTTCCATCATAGCTGGAATACTAAAACCATATATATCTGCATCTAATATCCCCACTTTTTTGCCCATACGCGCTAGTGCAGTTGCAAGATTAATTGTCACCGTTGATTTTCCTTTTCTATTCATTTAACGTAAAAAACCGAAAAAACATTTATAACGATGTTTCTCCGGCTTTTTATTACACTTTAGATTCTTCTTTATTTCTGATCTTTAATCTTAATTTCTGCATCTTTGTAGAATGCTAATTTACTGTCATTATACTCTTTTGTAAATTTGTTAAACTGCTCTTTCGACTTTTGTGCTTCCACATTTAATTCATTAACAGTTTTAACTTTTTCACCGATTTCTTTTAATTTCGTTTCTTTTACTTTTAATTTTTCATACAGTTCTTTTTCAGTCGC
Source organism: Bacillus cereus group sp. BfR-BA-01349 (assembly GCF_022663795.1). Taxonomy (NCBI): domain Bacteria; kingdom Bacillati; phylum Bacillota; class Bacilli; order Caryophanales; family Bacillaceae; genus Bacillus; species Bacillus cereus group sp. BfR-BA-01349. The sequence goes on along the minus strand of NZ_JAKUGE010000048.1, from coordinate 12,851 downwards.
TAACACTTTCGTGTAATTTTCATTCATCTTTTGGAATGCATCATAACGATTCTTATACGACTCTTCTACTGCTTTTGCTTGTTTTTGTAACTTTTTATCTTCAAGCTTCTCTATATTTCCTTGTACAGATTTTGTTTCTTTCTGAGCTTTTTCTAGCATTTCTTTTTCATTTTTCAATACTTTTTCACGATCATCTACATTTGCAGTAGCTTGCTCTAGTTTCTTCACAACTGCTTCATTATGATCTTTGCCTTCTTGCAAAATTTGAGAATATAATTCTTGGCCTTGTTTCTCTAACTGCTCTAATTTTTTTGCTTCATCCACTAAAGATTTTTCTTGTGTTGCTGCTGTTTCAAAAGCTGTATATAAATTTTCTTCTGGCTTTTCACCGAAACAACCTGTTAAAAGTCCTACTGATAATGCTCCAACTACTGCTACTTTTCCATACTTCAACGTTCATTCCTCCATTACATACGGTTATCATGCCAGAAGTTCACTGGGAAGTGACTTTCTTCATGATAAGCTTCGAACTCATAACCTTTTTCTTTTAGCCCTTTTAAAATTGCTGGCACAGCAGCAACTGATTGCGGGTGAATATCATGCATTAAAATTACTTCTTGTGGTTTTGTTGCGTTTGTTAATACATTTTGAGCAATTTGTGCTGCAGCTGCATCAACTGGCATTTTATTGTATCTCCAATCTAATGAATCAATTGTCCAATCCCATACTTTAAATCCGCCTTCTACCACTTTATTTCGAAGACCTTCATTTAATCCAGGCATCGAACCATATGGAGGACGTGTTAATTTAGGTGATTTCCCAATAATATTAGCGATTAAACCTTGATCTTCTTTCATCTCATTTACATACTCGCCATTTTTATATAACTTTGCGAAATTATGTGTCATACTATGCATGCCTACATAATGACCCTCAGCATTTTCACGTTTCACTAAATCAGGAAATTCTTTTACATTCGCTCCAATTAAAAAGAACGTCGCCTTCGCATCATGTTGTTTTAGCGTATTTAATAATTCAGCCGTATATTTCCCTGGCCCATCGTCAAATGTAAGATAAGCAACTTTTCTTTCTTTTCCATTAAAACGACTTGGTGCCGTTTTATTCATTTCAACTTTCGGCTGTTCACTTGCAAGCTGCACTACATTTTCTTGTTTCGCAACAGCTTTTGCTGGTGAAGTAATTGATTGAAACATGTAATACCCAATAGCTACTGCGGCAATCGCTATTAAAACGACTACTATTTGTTTAATTTTTAAAGCTTTTTCCATTCTATCGAATTCCTCTCCCTATTAATCTTATATATAAATCGCCCAATATAATTATACATCTATTTATTTTTATTTCACCATATAAATAGATTTTATTTGTATTATAATGGGAGTTTTATCAAAATTGTTGTTCCTATTCCTTCTTTGCTTGTAACACTAAGCACACCACCATGAAGCTCTACCATTTTTTTAACGATAGCTAAACCAATACCTGCCCCTGCAGCATGATTATTAATTTGGTAAAATGATTGCTCAATATATGGTAAATGTTCTTTAGCAATTCCAATCCCTTCGTCTCTTACCTTAATCACTGCTTGTCCTTCTATTTTAGTCGCTTCAATGTGTATTGTACTTTTTTTATGTGAATACTTAATTGCATTTTGAACAATATTCAAGAAAACTTGCTTTAGCCTATTTCGATCTCCCATCAATTCAATTCGTTCTATAGTAGTAATAAATTGAATTTCCTTCTCTTCCGATTTAGGAGTTAATTGCCAAATCGTCTCCTCTAGTATATCGTACAATTGCACCTTTTGTTTATATAAATTAAAATGATTTGATTGTAATCTTGAAAAATCTAGCAATTCTTCTACTAAATGAATCAATCTATCTGTCTCACCTGAAATAATGCCCATACCTTGCTTTATTTCTTCTTCTGTTAAATGATCTACTGTTTTTAACGTCTCACTCCAACCTTTAATTCCTGTTAAAGGCGTTCGTATTTCGTGCGAAATAGAAGCAATGAATTCATTTTTCATCTGCTCAGCCTTATCTATTTTATAGGCCATATAATTTAAACTATGTGCCAATTCACCTAATTCTCCAGGATAATCTTCTTTAATTTTTTGCTTTAATGTGCCTTCTGCAATTTGTGAAGAGGCTTGAATAATGGATTCAATTGGCTCAACAAATGAATTTGCCAAACGTCTACTAATTAAGAAGGCGACTCCCGAAATAACAATACCTACAGAAATAGTAAACGTAATAATTTCAATAATCTTTTTATTTACATTTGTTAAAACAGTCGTATATTTTAAAACACCAATAGTTTGTCCTTGATGTATAAGTGGGCTTAGCACCTCTAGTTGTTTTTTATTACCTTTCGTAGTAACTTGATTATACATTTCACCTTCTAATAATGATTGTGGAATATTCACTTTACCTTCTACCTTTTCACCACTTGAAGATTGTATAACCGAGCCGTGACGATCAATTAACTGTAATTCTGTTCCTTCTAATTGAAAGCTACTAATTATGTCACCACTATATTCTTGTAATCGAATAAAGTATAGTGAATTGTATTCTGAAAAAAAACGTGTACTCGTTTTCGCATGAGACTCTATATATTGCACAATACCATTATAATAGTATCGATAAATTGAGACTGAAAATACAACTTCAAATAATACAAGCATAAGTGTAATGACCGTCATAAAATATAAAGTCACTTTCCGTTTCATCTTATACTTTCCTTCCACACATATCCTTTTCCCCACACCGTAAGAATAAATTCAGGTTCTGATGGATTACATTCTATCTTTTGACGTAACCGTCTCATATTTACATCTACTACTTTCGTCTCACCTACGTAATTGGTTCCCCAAATCATATTTAAAATTTCATCACGCGAAACTGGCTTTGAAGCCTGATTCATTAAATACTGTAATATCATATACTCTGTAGGTGTTAAATCGACTAATTGTCCATCTTTATACAATCTTTCTTCTATAATATTTAACGAAAATGGACCTGACGTAACAATATTCGTTTTTTCTTCATGTACTTCTATTCTTCTTAATAAAGACTGTATACGTGCAGTTAATACTACTGGACTAAACGGTTTTGCAATATAATCATCTGCACCTATTCCTAGTCCTTGCACCTTATCTTCATCTTGTACACGTGCGGTTAACATAATAATACCCATTTTTTTATTTTCTTTCCTGATAGCCTTACAAACTTCTAAACCATCAATCCCCGGTAACATAACATCCAGCAGTGCTATATCAACAGTTTGTTCACTCAAAATCTGTAACGCTTCTTCTCCAGTAGTAGCTTCTATTACATAAAATCCAGCACGTTTTAAATTTAAAATAATAAAGCTACGGATCGTTAATTCATCTTCTAAAACTAAAATTTTTGACATAATTCCCACCTCCTACTCTTGTTGATAATCCGCTAGTGGTTTTATATATGCTTTCACTTTTTCAAATTTTGATTGCTTCGGTACTGCATATACGTGAGAAGCCGTTTTAATTGCTGCGCTGTAGCCTTTTATATTGAACCATTCTTTCCGCTTAAAAATATGAACTTCAAGCCATATTTTATTTGTTCTTGCATCCAAAAACTTTTGAGAATTTGATTCTTTTTGCTGATCTGGTATTGTAATTTTTCCTATTAACTCTTTAGGAATTTTCACATAATACCCTTTTTCTATATCTATATATCGTTCTTCAATTGGTTTAATTCCAGATTCACTCCACTGTATGTAACGTTCAAAAAGCGGACTATCACCATGTGATTTATCCTCCCAACCTTTTGGACGTACAGTACGAACAAATTCAATAATGCCGTCTTCATTAACATCTTTACTTTCTACAACATATTCATTAAATAAATCTTCTTTCCCATCTATAGGTAATACTTCATAATGATCCTGATCAAATTTTGCTACATAAGTTATACCTGAATGAGCGCCAACTCCTGCATCAATTACTACCGCCTTTAGTGATTTAGATATACGACCCATTTGTATTCTTTGAATACTATTTATAAATGGATCGTATGACACTTCAGATAAAGTCTTAAATTGTTCCATGAACTCAACTGTCAGCTTCTCATCTTTTTCAAATGTAACAAGGCTTATATCTTTCAGTCCATTTTCATTTAGATCCTCTATGAATAACTTCGTATAACTTCGATTATATATTTCCTTCATCTCTTCATTTTCTTCCGAAAAAACATACATAACATGTTCTAACGATTCACGATTTACAGAGATTCCGATTAACAACTCTCTCTTCCCGTTCCCTGTAAAATCACCGACTTCAACGATATCTACATCTCCACCATCAAATTTATGTGTGGACTTTATTCTCCAGCCATTTCCGATTTCTTCATATACGGCTAAATATACGCTATGATCTTCATTCGGCAATTTATAAAATAAGATGGCTTCTTTCTTATTATCTTGTTTAAAATTCATTGACCAAATCATCTGTTTATCTTTGTTAGACATTGGAGTAAGTAAGCGATAATTAACAGGTAAATCTTTATCAATTTGTTCCTTTAATTCATTAATCCATTTTTCATTTGTAGGAGCTTCCATTAGACTTGTTGGAGCTTCAGACATTTTACATCCAGTCAATATAAAGATAATTCCCATCATGCTTAACCATTTCTGCATATGATATCTTTCCTTACCACAAATTTTGAATATGTCCTTTTACTTTTTTACCTATCCATTATACTCATACATATGAGTATAATTTTTCTAAACTAAAAAATCGTTACAGAAAAGTTACAAATACATTCCAAAAAAAAAGATTGGCAAAAGCCAATCTTTTTTTATTATTCGTTTCGGACTGATTTTGGCGTTACACCTAAATGATCATTTAATTTTTTTGAAATATCTTTTACATTTTTTTCATTTGGAATGTAATAATAAATACCACCGATACGTTTATCTGTACCTTCTATTTGCAATTTTTCCATTTCCAAATTAGATCCTGCCATATTTTTTGTAATGGCAAGCATATCGTCAAATGTTAAGTTCGTTTTCATATTTTTATCAACCGCATCTAGTAAAGAGCCCATTTTGCTAATTGATTGAACAGACATCGCTTTTTTAGCAATTGCTTCTATTACAAGTTGCTGTCTCTGTCCACGCATTGCGTCACTATCAATTTTACGCGTTCTTGCAAGTGCAAGAGCTTGTTCTCCATTTAAATGTTGGTAACCTTTTTCTAAATGGATCATACCAGCTTGGTCTTTACTATCTTGTTCAGTGAAAGTAACTGGTACATCAATATCAATACCACCAATTGAATCGACAATTTGTACGAATGATTCAAAGTTAAACTTCACATAATAATCAACAGGTACATTCAAAAATCTTTCCACCGTATCGCGTGTGCTTTCTACGCCACCAAATACGTGAGCATGAGTAATTTTATCTAATTTTTTTCTAGTTGGAATGTAAACACGTGAATCACGTGGAATACTTACTAGCTTAACAGACTTATCATCTTTATTAATTGTTGCTAATAAAAGTGCATCTGTTCGAACTGCCTCGCCATATTGGCTTTTTCTCATTTCACTTCCATCTACACCCATAATTAATATTGAAATATTATCCTTTAAAGGTTCGACTTCTTTATCACGCTTTGATGACTTATCAATTTTTGCATACGCATCATTTACAACAGCTTTTGCTTTATTATATATAAACGAACCATATCCTACTCCTCCAAAAATAAGTAGGAAAAATGGAATTAATATGAACCATTTTATTGACTTTCTTTTAGAACGCTTTTTATTACTTCTCGTATTTTGTTCTAATTCAGAGCTCATACCCATTCGCCTCTCTTTCTCTTTACCAAGTATAATGTAAGTCTATTTATCTTCATATTGAATTTCCTTTCACTAACCTTACAATTTTGTAAGGTTACTACTTAAACCCAATACGTATTCCATTTCACATTATACTCTCGTACTTATTTTTGGCAAGTCACTATTTACCAATTTCAAAAATTTAGCACTTCGCAACATATGAATTTACAAATTTATTAACTCTTTCATTTTAAATTAGGATGTCTTTTTCTTAACAAACGATATGAATAAAGAATCCAGCTAATTATAAAATCTCTATGAATACAGTATATTTGACGTTATTATTTCTCAAACGGCGTATACACGCTTTTCTCCCCCTGATTATCAATGTAAGCCGACTTTGCTTTTATTTTCGTTTTTTCTACTTCCATGTCTTCATTTGAGAAGTTCACAATGATTTTAATATCTTTTCCATAAGAAACAGATTGTACTAGCTTATCTTCTGACAAATACGCAAAATTCGTCATCTCTTCTTTTACTGCTTTTTCATGAACTTCATTCCAAACTTTTAGATGCTCTGTAATTTCTTTTTTATGCTTATTCCACTCTACTTCATCTAAATGGTACAACGGAGGAACATTATACAATAATTCAGACAGCATTCGATTTCCAACTTCATCTTTTACCTTTAAACTTCCCCATTCCCAATGATGCGTTGTAATAACGGAATCATTGTATACTAATTTATATAATGGTACCGAATATACTGGGTTTAAATATACTTGTTTATATTCTTCTTTCAATGGTACTTGTTTTGCATATTTTTCAGGCACATTTTGATTTGGTGACCAATATCCACCGACATAATACGGACTTGTTTTATTTTTCCGCATATCTTCATCGTCCCATTTAATAACAGGTGTTTCAATTCCATGTGCAAATGCAATCGTACTACTAGCAAAATCATTTCCGCCTTCAGAACCAACGACCATACCCTTTTCTTGCGCAATGTAGTCCATTCGTTTTAAACGTGCTTTTAAATCTTGCTCTTGTGTCGTTATATGTTTCGCTGAATAGTCATCGTAAATTTCACCTGTCGCATCACAATCAATAAACCATGAATTATATTTAGGGCCATTTTGTAATATATCATTCATGCGTTCCTTTACACTAGGTAGCGATAAAGTCGGGTTTAACTTGCGACCTCTACCTAAAAAGCCTTGCACCTTTTCTCCGTTTTTCTTCGTTACAGTAGCCTCTTCGTATAATGATGGGTCATTAAAGAATGCTGTGTTCCAATTTTTATCACTTTTTTCGTGAATGGAATGATATGAGTCATACGGACCAACTAAATATCCCATTTCCTTAGCTTTTGTCACAAAATTAGGTTGCATAAATCCTTGTTCCCAGTTCGGCAGACCAATCCACGCTTTTTCTATTCCTGTCTCTTTCATTTCCTTTAATATGTCCGTTCCATCTGCATTACCCCATTTACTTACCTCTTCAACCGCATCACCAAGTAGCGACTTTAATAAATGCTTATTTAAGCTATACAATTCTGTCTTCGTTAAGTGACCTACACCTTTCTTTATTAGCGCACCAGCTTCCTGATCAACGTTTTGGAAAATATCCTCTTTATAAAATTCCTTCATCGATAATACTTCGTTTATATAACGTAAAATGACATTTTTTTGATACTTATCAATGAAATCTTGTTTACTTACTTGATCTAATACATTCAGTTCCCCAGGCTCTGAACTATTCTTTTGAATAAGTTCTTTTATATGACTAAACAGCGGGCTATTTATTTGCTCCCTTAGTTTTGGCCAATTTATATTATTTTCTGATAAACCATTTTGATTCCAAAAATAAAAATGCGCCGCTCCATATAACTTTTCGATTTCTTTATTTTTTCTAGCCTTTTCTTGTAATGTTTTAAATTCACCTTTTCGAACAATATCATCCTTATATAGTTTAGCAATACTTACCGCATCATTATTTGTCACATATAATTGAAATCCATATGTTTTATTTTTATTTATGCTGGGAAATTCATGTGTAAAATCAAACCCTATTTTCGGATCCGAATGAAATTTCAATTCATTATTAAACATATTCTTTGCAATATATACAATTGAATATTTCGAACCATTTAATGCGAAAAACTTCATAGAAAATGATTCAGCAAATGAATATGCATCATCCTTTAAAAACTTCTTCCAATTCTCATCATTGCTCGGAATTTGCTTACCCTCCCATAACGGAAGTGTATAATTCTCAGCTTCTACTTTCGGCCATGTAAAGCTTTCTGCACCAGTCGATTCCACTTCAATGTTTAAGTGGTCTTTTTTCTTTTCTAATTTTATTTTTACATTTTGATCTGGATATTCCCACGATGTACGATCCTTTTCTTTTTTTACATTCGATACCTTCATTTTCGGTAGGGGTTGTGATGCCTGTTCCTTTACACCCTCATGTTCTACAGTTAATGTAAATGTTTCTGGATTTACATCATAAGTAAAATCTTTATACGTCGCTTTCTTTATTTTAGACTCTTGTACAGCATTACTACCTTTTACGTCACAACCGACTAAAGTCGAAAACGACATAGTTGTAAGAAGACATATCGCTATCATTTTTTTCATCCTCTGCACCTCCACCAATGAATATACAGATGCTTTGTTACAGGAATGTGGCAAAAGATAATAGAGCTAGCATTTTGCTAGCTCTGTTTGGAGTATTAAAAGTTGATATGAACAACTATAATTCGCTTAGAAGATATGTAATACAGTAACTGCATTTTTTCTCAACAATTATGAAACTAAACAAATCAAAATTTTAACAAGCATTCTTCAACTGAAAAAATAAGTGTATACAATGTATCCTAAAAGTAGTACTAAAATGATTATTCCTGTACCTTTCCAATTCATACCGCCTGCTATATCAACTGGACTACCCGTTTCCGCTCTATTGAGTCCGTCACGTAAAGAACCCGTAGGATTACTTTTTAATTCACTTTGTCTCATACGCTCTCTTTTTTCTTCTGGTGACTCTTTATTCATTTAATCACCTCCAAAATGAATGCACTCTTTACTTACATTATTCAAAATCAACATTTGTTTTATATTTTTTCCGAAAAAACCTAATTTAAAATAGGTTTGCAACGTAAAGAAAGCTAGCCATGCCAGCTTTCTTTACGATCCAATATGCTCTTCCTTATTTACAATAATACCTTTATGGTCGATTTCAAGCTCACATACTTTCATATCTGTAAATACTCTCGCTAATTGCTCAGCGATTTCTTGACGCTTCTCATATGGCGTTAATATAAAAATAGATGGCCCCGCACCGCTAAGTGCTGTGCCGTACGCACCAAATTCTTTTGCGCATTTACGAATAGATGGTAATAATGGTACGAGTTCTAAACGATATGGTTCGTGAAAATGGTCTCTCTCCATCATTTCACCTACAACTTCCCACCGCTTTTGACATAATGCAGCTACTAATACGTTACTTATCGCACTAGCTTTAACTGCCTCATGAAACGGAAACATCTTTGGTAATACAGATCGACTTTCATCTGTATTTAATTCTGCATTCGGAATGAGAGAAATTACACCCAATTCCTTGCTCTCAATTCTTACGACGGAAACATCCTTTCCATCAAGTGCTCCAATTACAGTTCCACCTAATATAGAAGCAGCAACATTATCAGGATGCCCTTCAAAATTTGTAGCAATTTGAACTTTTTGATCAGCAGTTAAGTTCAAATTGCCTAGTTGATTCGCAAGCTCCATCCCAGCTACAATCGCTGATGCGCTACTTCCTAGCCCTCTCGTTAATGGGATATTACTAGTAACTTCTATTATATGAGGTGATATAGAAGGACATACTTTACATGCCGTGCTAACGATTAAATTTTTATCGTCTGTCGGAATTGATTCTTCAAAGGAATGGATTACTTGCCATTTATCTGCTTTTTCTTTAACCACCACATCTAAATACAATGACAAAGCTATTCCAACTGAATCAAATCCAGGGCCAACATTCGCCGTACTAGCAGGGATACGAACGCTAAATGGTATCACGACATAATCACCCCTTTAATATGATCTTTAATTTGTTCTATATCATTTGACACACTTGCGATGTCTAGTTGATTTGAAGAAATAGCGATATCAGGATCCTTCAAACCATTTCCAGTTAATACTGCAACAACTGTTTCTCCCTTTTTGATTTTTCCAGATTCAACATGTTTAATTACGCCGGCTAATGAAGCATTTGATCCCGGTTCAGCGAAAACTCCTTCAGTTTTTGCCAATAACCTATACGCATGTAATATTTCTTCATCTGATACCATATCTATTTCACCGTGAGACTGCTCAGCAGCCTCTACTGCGTATGACCAACTTGCCGGGTTACCGATTCGAATCGCTGTTGCAATTGTTTCAGGCTCTTCAATTACATGCCCTTTTACAATTGCAGCTGCTCCTTCCGCTTCAAAGCCATGAATTCTTGGCTTCTTATAACCTTTTTCTTTCTCATATTCACAGAAACCTTTCCAATATGCTGTAATATTTCCTGCGTTCCCAACAGGGATAGCTAGAACATCTGGTGCATTTTGCAATTGGTCACAAATTTCAAATGCTGCCGTTTTTTGCCCTTCAATTCGATAAGGATTTACTGAGTTTACTAACGTAATCGGCTCTTCTGCAGCAATATTTCTTACAGCCTTAAGTGCATCATCGAAATTCCCTTCTATTGAAATGATTTCAGCACCATAGGCAACTGCTTGTGCTAATTTTCCATGTGCAATCTTTCCTTCCGGTATTACGATAATGCATTTCATCCCAAGACGTGCCGCATATGCTGCAGCTGATGCTGATGTATTACCTGTTGATGCACAAATGATTGCTTCTGAACCTTCTTCTTTCGCCTTAGCAACTGCCATGACCATGCCACGATCTTTAAAAGAACCTGTCGGATTCGCTCCTTCGTACTTACCATATAGCTGAATCCCTAATTGTTTTGATATATTTAATAATGGAATAAGTGGTGTGTTTCCTTCCATTAAGCTGACATCAGGTGTATTTTCATTCACCGGTAAATAAGACGCATACTGTTTTAATAGTCCTTTATACATATTGTTTTTCCTCCTCAATAATGTAGTAACTGTTTATTTCACTTGCGACAGCTTCTATCGCTTCTAAAACTCGTTCGAATTGATACTTGGAAGTTCGATGTGTCACAACCACGACTTCTGCCAGTTCACGGTTTAAAGGTAATTGAATAACTTCTTTTAAACTTACAGAATAATTAACGAAACATTCTGTTATTTTCTGCAACATCCCAGGCTCATCTCGTAATGAAATACGTAAGAAATATTTCGAAACTACTTCTTCATCACCTTGTAATTCATAAGGAACTGGTTCTTTTAACGCACTTTTATTTTTCGGAACTTGATTCATATTTTTAACGATTGAAATAATATCACTTACTACAGCAGAACCAGTCGGTAACTTCCCAGCTCCGGGTCCATAAAACATTACTTCTCCTACCGCTTGGCCATGAACATACACCGCATTAAATTCATTATTCACATTTGATAATGGATGCTGGCTCGGTAAAAGCGTCGGTTCTACACTTAAATGAATGGCTGGTCCTTGTTTTTCAGCCTTACCAATTAACTTCATAGTAAATCCTAACTTTTCAGCCATTTGTAAATCTTCTTTTTCGACCTTTCGAATCCCTCTTACTTGCACATCATCTAATGAAACATTCATCGAAAAACCTAAGTTTGCAAGAATTGCTACCTTTCTCGCCGCATCTAGTCCATCTACATCTGCTGTCGGATCCGATTCTGCAAAGCCTAATTTTTGTGCTTCCTGTAAAGCCTCTTCATAAGACCATCCATTTTGACTCATTTTTGTTAACATATAATTTGTTGTACCATTTACAATTCCCATTATTTTTTGAATTTGATCTGATGCTAACCCATCAGTTAGTCCTCTTAACACTGGAATACCGCCCGCTACACTCGCTTCGTAACATAAATCACAATCATTATCGTTCGCCAGTTGAAGAAGCTCTGCACCATATACAGCCATTAAATCTTTATTTGCTGTTACGACATGTTTTTTATTTCGTAAAGCCTTAACAATATGCTGTTTTGCTTCTTCAATTCCTCCCATTACCTCTACTACAATATCAATATTTGAATCATTTAGAACTTCATCTGCATGACTTGTTACTGCAATTCCGTCAATACAAACATCGCGTTCTTTTTCCAAATCACGTACAACGACTGTTTTCACTTTCACTTCGTATCCTGTATCAAGAGCGATTTTTTTATAATGTTCTTTCAAAATATGAACAACACCACTTCCGACCGTACCTAAACCTAATACCCCAACATTTATAACGTTATTCATCTTCTAATCTCCTCCTACAATTTTATTATTTATCTCTATCAATCACCTTGCGCTGCTTTTTAATCATGCAGGTGGTGGTTATTTCCGTACGTACAAATCGTTCCATGTTACTGCACCTCCTTTCAAAGTAAAAAAACACACCCATCCCTAGGAAAGGGACGAATGTGTTTTCGTGGTTCCACCCTTGTTCCAATCTAGACGTATTTCTCCCTAGATTGCTCAAGTTCAGATAACGGCTGATACCGTCAATAATTAATAGATTACTCGTTCACTATTGAAGTTCAAAGGTGGTAAAATCATTTCTCGTGTTAGGAAGCTCACACCCTAGACTTCCCTCTCTGTAAACCGTAAAAATGATTTCTTGTCCTTATCGTTACTTTTTCGTTCATGTTGATTTGTTAACTCATTATACTCGCATAAAAAACAAAATCAATACTATTTTTCAATTATTTTAAATTTTCAATCTACAAATCCGTAAAAAAACACACTCATCCCTAGGAAAGGGACGAATGTGTTTTCGTGGTTCCACCCTTGTTCCAATCTAGACGTATTTCTCCCTAGATTGCTCAAGTTCAGATAA
>NZ_JAKUGE010000047.1:0-42495 GCF_022663795.1 Bacillus cereus group sp. BfR-BA-01349 | reverse complement strand
AACAACCTTAGTCCTATTGAATTTGGAACTAAGGCTGCTTAATGAAAAGGCACCTAATCTATTACTGTCTACTTGACAGGGGTAAGACCATAAAAACAAGGTCGTCTTTTTACTTATATTTTTTGGTTTTTAGGGAAAATCACTTCAAAACAAGTGCCATCTCCCCATTTGCTCTCTACTGATATTTTTCCGTAATGCTTTTCTACAATCCAATTTGCGATTGAAAGACCTAATCCAGCTCCTTCTGACGTACTTCTTGCTTTATCCCCTTGATAAAAACGATCAAATAATTTCGGAATATCTTCTTCTTTCACTCCTATCCCGTCATCTTTCACCTGTATACAAATTGAACTACTCGTTTGCGTGCAATCAATTTGAATATGCCCACCTTCATTTGTATACTTCATCGCATTATCTAACAATATGACCATCATTTGATGAATCCGCTCTCTATCCCCCATAAAAGATACACCACGTTCTACTTTTAGCATCATTTCTTTTTCTTGATAAGAAGCAATCTCCTTATATGGAGCTACTATTTCTTCTAACAATTTATCAAGTTCAAATATTTTCTTATCCATCTCAATTTGATTAGAATCAGAACGTGCTAGCAATAATAAATTACTAACGAGTTTCGATAACCGCCTACATTCTTTTGAAATTGTAGAAATATCCATCGCTTTTTCTTCTATCGTAGCGGATGGTGACTGAAATAAAACATCCGTTTTTGATTGAATAACTGCAAGTGGTGTCCTGAGTTCATGTGATGCATCAGAAACGAATTGCTGCTGTTTCTCCCATGAATTTTGAATAGGTACGAGTGCTCTGCCAGCTAGGAAAAAGCCGATACCTATCGCACAGAGGCTTCCTATGCTACAACCTATAACGAGGATTAAAAATAAAGTATTTAACATTCCTTCTTCCGCTGTTATATCTCGCACGATTTGAACTATTTCTCCATCTTTTTGAAGCGAAAATGCTCTAAAATATCGTCCTTGTACTTTGATATCTTGTAACTCCCCTATTTTTTCCGGAGAAAACTTTTCCAAATTCTCTTCAAAAATAGAACGGAATTTACGGTTATCGCCCTCTATTTTCACTATTTTCCCATTCCAAGTTATTCTAGTTACTCGCGGATCTCCAATTTGGATATTCTCCATACGTTTTCTTGGTGGTATTTTAACATCTAATTTTTCTCTATACTGAGCCATCATTTTTATAGATTGATCCACTTCATTATAAATACGCTTATATGTGTATGAATAAATAATACTACCTAATATACCTATTAATAGGATAAATACTAATGAATTCACTATAGTCAATCGAATGCGTGTCTTCTGAAACATACTTCCTTTTTTCATTGTTCTTTTAATATATATCCAATACCTCGAACGGTTTGAATATCTTTCTGATAACCGAATGGTTCTAATTTTTTACGCAAATGATGCACATATACTTCTACAATCGCTACTGTCGTATCTGAATCAAAGCCCCAAACACGATCAAAAATTTGTTCACGCATTAAAATCTTCCCGCTATTTTGAATGAGGTACTCTAGCAGCTCATATTGTTTCAATGTCAGCTTAATACTTTGTCCATCTACTTGAACATCTTTATCTTTTCCGAACAATTCAATCCCTCTATAGCGAATCGTTTGCTGCGTTGTTAAACTACCACTTCTTCGTAGTAAAGCACGAATTCTCGCTTTTAATTCAGGGGCCTGGAATGGCTTAACGATATAGTCATCTCCACCAAAATCCAATCCCTTCACCCGATCTTCTAAAGAATCTCTCGCTGTCAAAAACAGGACAGGTGTTTCAATCTTTTCATCACGTATTTTTTGAATTACTTCAAATCCGTCCATCCCTGGCATCATCACATCCAGCAAAATTGCATCATATATATTTTGAAGAGCTAAAAACAATCCATCTTCTCCATTTATTGCCGTATCTACTTCAAATTCATCACGCAAAATTTGTACGATAGACTCTAATAACGAGGCATTATCTTCTACTACAAGTAAGCGCATGCTCTCACCTTCCATCAAATAGTTCAATTCTATTTATTATTACATTTCTTCTCTTCATAACAAAAGAATGTAGTTACATTACGTATTTTCATTTTTAACTATTTCCTTCTAAAATTTTGAAGTTTTATTATAAAAACTTTGTCTTAAATTTAGCTTAATAAAAAATTGAAAGAAATAAGATTCCTCTTATCTCTTTCAATTTTTTATTACATATACCTTTTTACTCGGCAATTCCAAACAATTTAGCTGACCACCGTACACAGCCCCGCCATCAATTCCAATAATACGATTACTACCAAAATACACTCCGCAATCCTCACTACCATGAAGCGTTTTTGTTTTTGTTTCCGTATGCCCAAATACAACAACCTTTTCACCGCTATATCCATTATGAAATTCATTACGGATCCACATTAACGTATATGGTTCAGATTCAGAAACTCGTTTCATCGGTTCAACCCCAGCATGTACAAATATATACTCTTCTGTTTCAATGTAATGATCTAATTCTTGAATAAACTTTATATGTTCCTCTAATACACGAGAGTGTAAAATCGGTTTTTGGAAGTCTTTGTCATTAACCGCAATATCCTCTTCTACAAATCCATAGCTATATAATGTCTTATCTCCACCATTTCTTTTTACCCAATGGTTCCATGAACGTTCCTCATTTGTCGTTAACGCCTTAATCATCATATCTTCATGATTTCCCTTTAAAATGAGTGCTCCCTCTTCTTTCAATTCTCTTACCTTTTCAATTACAGCACGCGCATTTGGACCACGATCTACATAATCTCCCAGTAAGATTAATTGATCCTGTTTCGCATCATATTGAGCTTCTTCCAATAACTGTTCAAACTTTTCTATCTCTCCATGAATATCACTAATAACAAGAATTCTTTTCATATTATCCCCCCTCTTTCTAATTATAGTTCAAAACGACAGAAAGTTCAGAATTGAAATCCCGAATCATATTTATCCCGCATTAATGGGCCGTAAGACCCCCGCTCATTAAAGTTTCACTTTATTACAAACTAAACTATTATCCTTACAACAATGTAAGTCTCTTGTCATCCAATTCGATAGTTGTAATTACTGTATTTCCTTATACTGAAAGTAAGAAATGAAACAAAAAACAAGGAGAGATGAGAGATGAAAAAAGTAATGGAAGTTATAGTAGCGGTAGTAGAGGTTTTCGTAAATGGTAAACAAGTCGCAATGGAGTTAAATAAATAATGAAAAGGACAACATTCACTCTAGACCCTTTACTCATATAAAAGAGATAAGACTTCATCATTTCTTTGATCCCTTATCTCCCTATAAAGAAAGCCGTATCCCTTTTAAGGATACGGCTTTCTCTTATTTTTGACTTGTACGAGCTGAAATGCTAATTGCTCTATCTGTTGCTTTGGCAGCTTCATCTAACGCTTCTTTACTATTCTTCCCGTCATACATCGCTTCTAATGCTTTTACAACTGCATCTCGTGATTCTGGGAATACACTAATTAAAGCCCCTTGTGTTGCTGGAGATTGCTTCGTCGCTTGCAGTTGATCTACTGTTACTTTCAACTGTGGATATTTTTCATATTGCTCTTTTACTAATGGCTCATTATATGCATCTGGATTAATTGAGAAATAACCTGTTGCAGTATGCCATTTTGCTTGTACGTCTGGCTTCGTTAAATATTTCATAAAGTCCCAAGCACCTTGTTGCGTTTCTTCTGAAACCATATTCGTCATCCATAATGATGCTCCACCAATAACAACACCATTTTGTTTCGAATCCTCTGGATACGGAATATATGAAACACCTACATTAAACTTAGATGCATCAATTAAATCACGAACACCTGCTGAAGAATCTAAATACATAGCAACTTGTCCAGACTGGAACGCGGCACGAATATCATCCCAACTTGCTCCATACTTTCCAAGTGCGCCAGCTTTATTTAAATCATCTAACATTCCAAATACTTTCTGTCCTTCTTTACCGTTAAATACCGCCTTCTTTGCAGCATCCTTACGACCGTTTTCGTTATCTACATATAAAGCACCTTGTGTCGCTAACAATTCTTCAAAGAACCAACCGTAGTTAAGCATGGAGAATCCATATTGTTTTACATTTCCGCCTTCTTTAATCGTTAACTTTTTCGCTACTTCTTGTAATTCCGCATATGTTTTCGGAGCTTTCTCTGGATCTAAGCCCGCCTTTGCGAAAGCATCTTTATTATAAATTAATACTGGTGTAGATGAATTAAATGGCATAGAATACATTTTTCCATCAACTGAATAATAATTTGTAATTGCTTTTTCTAATTTTGACGTATCGTACTTATCTTTTTTTATCCAGCTATCAATTGGTGTGATTTTTTTACTATCAACCATATATTTCGTTGTAATTTCACTCGATTGAACAAGAGCTGGCGCTTCTTTCGTTGCAGACATCGTTCTAAATTTCGTTAAAGACTCTTCATATGTTCCTTGGAACTCTGCCTTTATCTCATATTTATTTTGCGACTTATTATAGTCTGCAACAAGACCATCTAGTACTCCTTGTGTTTTTCCACCCATCGCATGCCAGAAGCGAATTACTGTTTTATCACCATTTTTTTCAACTGGTGCTACTTTTGCCTGTGCTTCAGGTTTTCCCTCTGTTTTACTATTTGAACAAGCGACACTAGATAATGCCATTGTTGCTACCATTAATAGCGCAGCACCTTTTTTAACTAGACTCATTTAAATCTCACCTTCTCTTAGTTATTTAATTGCACCTTTTGTTAATCCTTGTTGTAATTGCTTTTGCCCTAAAAATAGTAAAATCAATGTTGGAATAACGATAACCGTAACACCGGCCATTACGCTTCCCCAATCAGTTGCAACTTCTTGAGACTGAAGCTGCTTCACACCGATTTGCACTGTTCTTACTTTTTCATCAGTGGTCACTAAAAGTGGCCATAAATACATATTCCATGTTGTTAAAAAGCTATATACTCCAAGCGTAATAAAACTCGTTTTACAATAAGGAATTACAACGCTGAATAAAAATCTTATATTTCCAATTCCTTCAATAAACGCAGCTTCTTTCAGTTCATTCGGAAGTGTCATAAAATGTTGACGTAACAAGAAAATACCAAAAGCTGTTGCAAAAAACGGCACTGTCATCCCAGCAAAACTATTGATCCAACCAAAGTTTTGAATCGTTAAAAAATTAGGTACCATCGTTGTTTCCCACGGAATCAGCATCGTTGAAATAAACAGGAAGAAAATTAAGTTTCTCCCTTTAAACTGAAGAAAAACAAAAGCATAAGCTGCTAAACTTGATACGATAAGTTGTCCAATCATAACGACTGTCGATACAATTAAACTGTTATATAAGTATGTAAAAAGCGGTACTTTTTGAAAAATATTAATGAAATTATCAAAAGTAAACTGAGTCGGAAATAACCTTCTCATTTGAATATCGTCTGGTGTCATAAAACTTATTAAAAATGCATACAGTACAGGAAAAAATACCATTACTGCACTAATAATGAGCAGCATATATAATAGGAAATTTTGTTTCCACTGTTTAACAATCATTTATAATGCACCTTTCTCTCAGCAAACTTAAATTGAAGTAATGTAGCAAGGAAAATGAAAACAAATAATACCATTGCTTGTGCACTTGCTGTTCCAAATTGATGATTCACAAACGCCTCTTTGTAAATCGAGTACACAATCAAATTCGTTGCATCATTTGGTCCACCGTGCGTTAAAATATCAATTTGTCCAAAGCTTTGGAACGCACTAATTAATGTTACTGTCACAATAAAGAATAAAGTTGGTGATAGCATCGGTAATGTAACACGGCGAAGTTTATATAAATAACTAGCACCATCTATAGATGCACTCTCATATAACGACGTATCGATATTTTGTAAACCACCTAATATAACTAAAAATGCAAAACCTGTATTCACCCAAACTGTTGTAACTGATACAGAGAATAGTGCCCAGTCCGGACTCGTTAACCATGCGATTGCAGGAAGGTTCATAGAGGCTAATATATTATTAAATAATCCTACACTTGGATGAAATAAAAATAGCCAAATCACTGCACTAGCAGCTACTGATATTCCCATCGTCGAAGAAAACAGAACTCGGAATAACCCAATACCTCTTACTCTTCCATTTGCAATCAATGCAAGAAACAAAGCAAATATAATACTCGTAGGCACTGTATATAAAACAAATAATAAAGTTGATTTTATACTTTTGTAGAAGGCTGGATCAGAGAATAAGTATTGATAATTTTCTAAGCCAACGAAAAGATTAGCTTCCCCATGTATATCGGTTAAATAAAAGCTATAGTAAATCGTCCTAAACAATGGATAGAACAAAAAAATCGAAAATAACAAAATAGATGGCGCCAAAAACAATAATCCTATTCTTAAATCTTTCGTTCTCCCCCATAATTTTTTCTTTTTTGACACCTTTGTTTGAACTGGTAACTTACTTACTTCGATCATTATTTCGCCACCACTTTCAACTCTTTTTCAGCTACCACTTTTAAGCGTTCATTCGTGTTTTCGTTAAAGAAGCATAACTTTTCTTGCGAGAATAATAATTTTACTTTGTCACCTTTGTTCAGGAGTAACTGTCCGATAACTTTCGCACTCCAAGTTGTTCCATTTACCGCAAAGTTCAATATAGATTCATTCCCTAATACTTCTACAGATTGCAACGTCACTTCTTGTCCCTCCTCAGACAGTGCAATATGCTCAGGGCGCATGCCTATGCGAATTGTTCCTTCTGGTAATTGCTTTAACTGTCTAATAGATAATGGAATTTGCAATTGTCCTATATGTAATACACCTTTTTCTTTATTTACTTCCCCATCATTTATATTCATAGAAGGAGAACCTATAAAGCTTGCAACAAATTCGTTTGCTGGTTCGTTATATATGTCAAGTGGTGTTCCAACTTGCTGTATACTTCCTTTATTTAAAACCATGATACGATCTCCCATAGTCATCGCTTCTATTTGATCGTGGGTAACGTAAATCATCGTAATTCCTAATCGCTGCTGAATTTCTCTAATTTCAATTCTCATTTGCGCACGTAATTTCGCATCCAAATTCGAAAGTGGTTCATCCATTAAACAGATTGGTGCTTGACTCACAATTGCCCTGGCAAGTGCAACACGCTGTCTTTGTCCGCCTGATAATTGGCCTGGTTTCATTTTCACATACTCTTTCAGTCCTACCATTTCAATAGCTTCCATTAATCGCTTTTGTCGCTCTTCTTTTTGTACTTTTCTTACCTTAAGTCCAAATAAAATATTTTCTTCTACAGATAAGTGTGGATATAATGCATAATTTTGAAATACCATTGATAGATTACGGTCTTTTGGCTCTAGATCATTTGCAACACGTTCATTAATAATTAAATCTCCTGAAGAAATCTCTTCTAAGCCAGCGATCATTCGTAATAATGTACTTTTCCCGCACCCCGAAGGTCCAACTAAAACAAAAAACTCACCCTTCTTAATATGAACCGATACACCTTTAACCGCTGTCTCTTCTGCATTTTTATATACCTTTGAAACATTTTTCAATTCAATCACAAGGTTGCACTCCTTTTTTCTTCTTGTATCCATACTTCATAATGACTTGTTGAAATCGCACTTGCTCCTGCATGAATTGCAATTTCCGCATCTTCTCGCGTTTGAATCAGCCCGCCTGCAATAATAGGAAACTCTATTTCCTCTACTAGCTGTTTAATTATAGAAGGCATAATCCCCGGCATAATCTCTACTGCATTTGGTTTAGTCGTTTTACAATTTTCAATTGATTTAGTAAGAGATAAAGTATCTACAATAAAAATACGTTAAATTGTTTTCAATCCAATTTTATTAGCATTTCGAATTGTTGAACCCTTTGTTGAAATAATACCTTGTGCCCCGATAACATCTTGAATATACAAAAGCGCTTCCTCTGTATTCGTATTTAAGCCTTGTATAAAATCACAATGAAGAAATACATCATGTCCATGTTTCTGCAATTCATATACACGCTCTGGTAATTCCAGCATTGAACCAGTCATAAGAAAAACTGTTTTCGGCAATTTTTTGTATGCTTTGTATCCTTTCCAATCCTTTATCATCGCAATATAAGGTTCTTTAAACATTTTTTCCACCTAACTGTTCTATTTTTATCCAAACTAAAAACACCTACTTACATAGAACGCCTTTCTCCTTATTTGAACTCTAGGGAATAGAGCACACCTAAGAAAGTGGCACATTATATGTAAGTGGGTGTTCTCAAATGTTCTCTACCCTATTTATTTTGTTACCTTTACTATATTACGCATTTATTAAGTCAGTTTTGATAGATTGTTAATTAGGTGTTAATCGAATGTTAATATTCACCATATTTTCTTAACATTAATCTAGATATACAAATAAATCCCAACGGCAAACAACTATCTTTAAAATTTAAGTGATATGCAAATTCATTCCATAGTTAATTAGTTTTAGTTTTCTCGCAACGGCTTGTGAAGCATAATTATTCCAAGAAGTACTATAAAGTGGAATGCTTTTTCTTCTTGTATTGATATCGCCCAGGCTGTAACACCATCAGTACCATATCCGTTCCCTTGAAACTCCGCTAAAGTTTCCACACTTACCTCAGCAGCTACGGGCGTACTTCTGGCACTGCAACAAACAGAAACTCCCTTTTCATTTTTTACAATTGCAAAATAAGGTTTCCTCCTTATTTACTCCATTTACCATCCATTCATAATCTATTTTTCATATTCAAAATAAAAATCCCATTCAAATACACATTACTGAATCCATCATACTAACTGATTTCTTCATTCTGTCTATCTAAATGGGATTATTTTTCGTTTTTTACTCTACTGGTTGTTGTGGCTGTACTACTTCATTCGCTCCAGCTACCCTCAACATATTTACAATATCTTTAAAACCTCTTTTTTCAGCGTATTGCAGTGGCGTCAGATGTTCCTTGTTAGCCATATTTACATCTGCACCGTGATCAATAAGCAATTGAATTACTTTCTTATGGTTTTCACTACCATTTCCTAATACAATTGCTTCTAATAGCGCTGTTCCACCACGTTCATTTTTATAATTCACATCAATATCTGTATGCTCTAATAATTCTTTAACAACCTCTACATGGCCACGCTCAGATGCAGAAATAAGTGCTGTCCCACCTGACCTAGTCGTTTCTTTCGTATTAACTCCTGCATTAATTAATACTTTTACAATATCCGTATATCCTTCTCTACTTGCATAAAGAAGTGGATTACTTTTTTTCTCATCTTTAATTTCAATATTAGCACCTGCACCAATTAATGCTTTAACTGTCTCTACATGATTTTGGTACGTTGCTGCAAGGACAGGCGTTTCTCCATTGTCACCTTCTACGTTTATATTCGCTCCATCCTGAATCAACTTCATAGCTGTCTCTGTGTCTCCAAGAGTAGCTGAAAGTAACAACTGTTT
The DNA here is from genome assembly GCF_022663795.1 of Bacillus cereus group sp. BfR-BA-01349. Lineage (NCBI taxonomy): Bacteria > Bacillati > Bacillota > Bacilli > Caryophanales > Bacillaceae > Bacillus > Bacillus cereus group sp. BfR-BA-01349. Next base: position 32,953 of record NZ_JAKUGE010000047.1, on the reverse strand, counting down.
GTCCATTAAATTTATACTTTTCTCTTCTTTAGATTCTTCCTGTTCTTTATGCTTCTCTTTTTTCTTTTCATTTTTCACATGAACCGGTTTCGATTCTGGTTCTTCTTGCTTATCGCAAGCCACTACCGTCATTAAAAGTCCTAATAAAATACATAATAAAATTTTTTGTTTTCTCACAACTACAGCTCCTATGAAAGATAATGTTTTCTTAACCATTCCTCCATCACATACAATAACTCTTCTTGAGTACATTTATCCATAAGCCCTTTATATTCCTTCTTTAATCGGATTATCTTAAGCTTATACTATGTTTCTCAACCTATTGAAATGATACGCCTGATGGCCCCATCATTAACATTATGAAGCAATTAGTTTAGCACGTTTTTACCGCATTTGTATACATTTCTAAAAAGTACATAAAGTGAAACTTTAATTAGTGGGGGTTTTGTTCATCCACCACTAATTATTAGCCCACACCAATCGGGCTTTTACGGGCAGCCCGACTCCACCTAACTTCTTTGCTTTCACTAAATTTTGAGGTGGGGATCTTACTGCCCGTTAATGCGGGATAAATGATTGCTTTAGGTTACTATATTCCATTGTAACCGTTCTTCTAAAAATTTTACACCTTTTCTATATTTGCACCTGAGTAATAATAGAAAAAGACAACTATATAGTTGTCTTTTTCTATCATTAATGATGTCCACCATGATTTCCTGCTTTCGGTTTCCCCATCATCTCTTTATTCATTTCCCATTTATGCTCTGCTAGCTCTTTATATGAAAGAACTTTCCCCTTATAGTTAGATACAAAGCTCTCTGCATCTTTTTTATTTTTAAATGAAATGACATTATAAGCCATCGGTGTCGTTATTGTTTTATCATATACGTAAGTAGCGTCTTCTAACGAAATCCAATCTTTCGAATCATAATCTCGAACAAATTTCTCTTTCGTCTTTTCACCTGAGTTGATCTCCATCCATTTATACATACAACCGATATCATCAAACTTTAACGCTTTTCCATTTTCTAAAATAATTTCTGTTGCAAATTGATTATCTGTTACCCCAATTTGACAAATATCACATTTATCATGTTTCTCATCAATGGCAACAGCTGCTGTTTCCTTTTTCCCACACCCGACTACCGTAAATACGAAACATAAACATATAGCAAGTACGACATATTTTACTTTCATCAATATTCCTCCCTAGAAACCATATACTCCACGAAAAGAATACCAAAAGGTTGTGTGAGATTTGTGAAAAAACAATGTGCTTTTTGTAATATAGGAAACAAACAAAGATGTGTAGTTATTTCTACACATCTCTCATCACTCGCAACCTGTAATTAACAAATCATCTTCTAACTTAACTAATAATGTATCCGCACTAATTTCCTGTCCAACTTCTACATTTACCAATCTTATATTTCCACTAATCCCGACTGCGATTTTTTTAAGCTCACCGTCATTTTTTCGGATCACCAGTAATTTTTCCCATTCATATACGTAAGAAGATTCATTAATAAAAATCTCCTCTACTTTTCCTTCATAAGAGCTATAAATCTCTTCAATTCTCGTTTTCATATAACATCTACCCCCTATTTCACACTTCACTATTTTCATCTTATTCTACCATTCTTACGAGGAGCAGCTTACTTTTTAAAAATTCAAATTAACTACCGTGAACAAAATGAACAAAATAAAAATTATGCTTCTAATGATGTTATTTTTCAAATTATTTACCATTTGAATAGATGCTTTTATTATAAATAAAAAACATTTTTCTGAATTTTTATTCTATTTTGAAAGCGCAATCATTCTTTTGAGGGGGAAATTACATGTTAGCACTACTTGGATTTGCGATGGTATTTGTCTTTATGTTTTTAATTATGACGAAACGTATGTCAGCGCTAGTAGCATTAATATTAATTCCGAGTGTTTTTGCATTAATTGGCGGATTCTATGCCAATATGGGACCTATGATGTTAGAGGGGATTCAAAAATTAGCACCTACTGGTATTATGCTTATGTTCGCTATTTTATATTTTGGGATTATGATTGATAGCGGTTTATTCGATCCTGTCATTAGTAAGATTTTAAAATTTGTAAAAGGAGATCCTTTAAAAATCGTTGTCGGAACGGCTATATTGACTATTATCGTCTCTCTAGATGGTGACGGTACAACAACATACATGATTACAGTTTCCGCAATGTATCCACTATATAAGCGCCTTGGAATGAACCCCCTCATATTAGCTGGAATTGTTATGTTAGGGGCGGGGGTAACAAATCTTACACCTTGGGGTGGACCCACAGCTCGTGTTATGAGCGCACTTGGACTTGAGGCTTCTGAATTATTTACACCTCTTATTCCAGGAATGATTGCTGGTGCAATTTGGGTCGTTTTCGTTGCTTACTATCTTGGAAAAAAAGAAAGAAAACGTTTAGGAATTATGGATGTACAGTATTTAAAACAAATGCAAACAATGGATGAGCAAGCTGCAACTGTCGAAGCCGCAGTGCATAAACGTCCTAAACTTCTATGGATTAACTTTTTATTAACCGCTACATTACTTGTCTGTCTCATACTAGAAGTTATGCCGTTACCTGTTTTATTTACAGTCGCTTTCGCTATTGCTGTTATGATTAACTACCCAAACTTAGAACAACAAAAAGAGCGTATTGCTTCTCACGCAGGAAACGTATTAGCGGTTGTTTCTCTCGTATTTGCCGCTGGGATTTTCACTGGAATTTTATCAGGAACAAAAATGGTAGATGCAATGGCTAAAAGTGTAGTAACTCTTATACCAGACGCTCTTGGACCACAACTACCAATTATTACAGCACTTCTTAGTATGCCATTCACATTTTTCATGTCCAATGATGCATTTTACTTTGGGGTATTACCTATTTTAACTAAGGCTGCTGCTACTTACGGAATTAGTGCAGCTGAAATGGGACGTGCTTCCTTACTTGGGCAACCCGTTCACTTATTAAGTCCTCTTGTTGCATCCACTTATTTATTAGTTGGGATGGCAAAAGTTGATTTTGGTGAACATCAACGTTTTACTTTATTGTGGGCAGTTGGAACGACAATGGTGATGTTGATTACTGGAATTGTAATTGGGATTATTCCAATATAAGACGCAAAAAACAGTAGAAGAAATAAATCCTCTACTGTTTTTTATTATGAAGAAACAAGAAAATACCGTCTCTCCGGTCTCCCAACACTTCCATATATTAGCTCTGCGTGGACTTTCTTCCCAGATATCAAATACTCTAAATAGCGCCTTGCAGTTGATCGACTTACGCCTACCATTGAACTTAGTACCTCTGCTGTAATCCCTTCTTCATTAACTGTTAACATATGTTTTTTTATTTTTGCTAAAGTTAAGGGGTCTATCCCTTTCGGGGCATATTCCATTTCATTTCCCTTTACGCCTCTTTGAGACCATAAATGTTCTATTTGTTCTGTAGATAATTGATTATTTTTCTTCAGCTGCACAATCTTTTTTTGATAACTTTCCAAACTCGCCTTAAATCGATCAAACATTAGTGGCTTTACAATATAATCTGTTACTCCGCCCCGCAGGGCGTGCCTCACTACATCTGTTTCCGATGCCGCTGTAATCATAATAATATCTGTATCGTGCAAATGATTCCTAATATATGTGACAAGTTCCGTTCCGTGCATATCAGGTAAGTACACATCTAATAACACGAGCTGTGGCTTCACAAGCTCTAGCCATTCTTTCGCTTGTTCTCCAGTCGTTGCCGTTCCAATTACTTTAAATCCCTCAATTTTTTCAGTAAAACGACGATGAATATCAGCAATCCGAATATCATCTTCTACAATTAATACTTCAATCTCCTCACCCATTACTATTCGCCTCTCTCTTTCGGTAGTGCAATAATAAATAACGCACCACCTAAATCCCCTTTTTCAATTGCAATACTTCCATTTAAATCTTCTACTAACTCTTTCACTTTTGCTAATCCATATCCTCGCTCTCCTCCTTCTTTCGTCGAAAAGCCTTTATAGAATATGCTAGTAATTATTTCATCATGAATCCCTTGCCCTGAATCTTCCACTTCAATTACTATTTCTTCTCCAATATCAGTTACAAACATCCTTACTGTCTTATCATTCTCTTCATTTTTTTCAATTGCTTCAAATGCATTCGTAATTAAATTTCCTAAAATAGAAACGACATAATTACTCTCAATATGTGGACTTAATTTGTCTAAACCACTTTCTCTATCTAGCATAAAATCAATCTTCAACTCTCGTGCTCTATTATAAAATCCAATTAAAATTCCACCTAGCCATGGATTTTGAATCCGCTTCATAATAAATTGAACAAAATCTTGATATACCGCTGTTTCCTTATGAATAAGCTCTAAAGCATCTTCGTATGATTCTAATTGAATAAGACCTGAAAGTGTATACAATAAATTGTTATATTCGTGCGCTTGCGCTCGTAATGCCTCTGTATATTGCTTCGTCTGAGATAATTCTGCTGTTAACTGATCCATTTCAGATTTCAAACGTAAGCTCGATACAACGCCAGTTACTTTATTCTTTACCTTAATAGGTAGACGGTTCGCAATAACAGCCTGTCCTTTTATATTTAATTGGCGATCAAACTGTTTTTCACCAGTTTGAAGTACATCTAGTATCGTTGAATTAGGAATTACATTTAAAATAAATTCCCCAATAATATTTTGTTGTTTATCTAGCGAAAGAATATCATAAGCTGCTTGATTGACTAAACTAATCATGCCATTTTTATCGATTACAATAATCCCTTCACGTACAGATTGAATCACTGTACTATGCTCTTCATATAAAGATGAAATTTCTTCTGGTTCCATCCCGAACATCATTCTTTTTATACTTGCCGCTAAATATATAGAGCCAATTACTCCAATTAATAGCCCTATTATTGTAATCCAAAATACACGCTTTCCATACACTTCTATCGCTCCATGAATATCGTCCATTGAAAATCCAACAGACACCACACCAATGATTTCATTTTCCTGATTACGGATTGGAACTTTTCCACGTAATGAAGGGCCTAATGATCCAGTTGCTTTCGAAACATATGATTTTCCTTCTAATAAAACACCTTTGTTATCTCCACCAATCATCGCTTCTCCTATTTTATCTCGCTCAGGATGTGCATATCGAATCCCCTCTTTATTTCCAACTACAATGAAGTCAGCCTCTGTATCCATTCGAATTCTTTCTGCAATCGGCTGAATGATAGAAGCTGGGTTTTCTTTTTGAAAAGCTTCCTTTATTTCAGGTATAGCAGCAACTGTTTTCGCAACATGCAAAGCTCGTTTCCCAATTTGCTCTTCTACCGTTTCAGATAATATGTAATAAAATAAATAACTCGTTAGCATAAGTACAACTAAAATAAGTGTACTTATAGTTAATGTAATTCTCGGTTGGAGTTTTAATTTTTTAAATTTCAAAACCATTCCCCTAACATGATTAAAGATAGAATTTAAAGAATATACAGTCTCTTTAATTATACTTAATCATAACACGGTTACTCTATATTTCTTTCTTTTTCTCTTCATAAAAAAAGAAACGAAGTAAAATTATTACCTCGTTTCTTAATATTTGTTATTACACTTTAAACTTACCAATCATCTCTTGTAATTCTTCTGCCATTTGTGATAAATGAACTGCTGCTGCATTTATTTCATCTACTGAAGCTAATTGTTCCTCAGAGGAACCAGCAATATTTTGAACACTTGCTGCATTTTCTTCAATCGTAGCTGCAATTTCATTAATAGATGCACTTACTTGTTTTGCATCTACCGTCATTTGTTTTGCTACATCTACCATGCTATCAATTTGTACAACTGTATCATTTGTAGACTTCAATATTTCGGCAAAGCTTTGCTTCGTTTCATTTGCAACTACAAGTCCTGATTGTACTTCTACTCCAACTTGATTCATAGAGCTTACTGTTTCTTTTATATCAAATTGAATCTCTTTCACTAGTTTCCCAATTTCCGTAGAAGACTGTCCTGATTGTTCTGCTAGCTTTCGCACTTCATCTGCTACAATTGCAAATCCTCTTCCTTGCTCTCCAGCTCTCGCAGCCTCAATTGCCGCATTTAACGCTAATAAATTTGTCTGTTCAGCAATATGTTGAATCACTTCAAGGATTGCTCCAATTTGTTTCGACTTATCGTCTAACAAACCAATGATTTTGTCTGACTGCAAAACAGACTCATGAATTAATTGCATTTGATTCACAGTTTGTTCAACTAACTTCCCACCATTTTCAGCTTTTTTCTTCGTATACATAGAGGCTGTAGATACTAATGAAGAACTATCTGCAACACGCTGAATTCCTTCTGTAACTTCTTCTAACAATGTTGCTCCTTCTTCAACTTCTTTCGTTTGTATTTCTGCACCACTTGATACTTGCTCTATGGCCTGTGTAATTTGTTCCGTTGCTTCGCTTGTCTGCTTCATACTAGCTGTTAATTCTTCTGAAGATGCCGCTACATGACTTGCTGAAGTGTTTATATTGGAAATGACACTTTGTAACGATGCAGCCATCTCGTTAAAACTTTCTCCTAGCTGTCCAATTTCATCTTTAGAATGAACTGTAATTGACTCTGTTAAATCGCCTTCACTAATCTTTTTCGATGATATAACAAGTTGTTTTAACGGACTAATAATAGAAGCAATTATGAAGTAAATTAAAATCCCACCAATTACTAATGAAATACCAATAACAGTTATTGTTTTATAGAAAATAGGGTTAGCTGCTTCGATAATTTCTTTTGAAGGCATAATTCCTGCTATTTTCCATCCAGTCTGCTTATTTGTTATAAAGGTAATATTGCGATCATCACCATCAAGTTTGAATTTAAAATCACCTGTTTCTTGTTTATACAATTCCTTCTCCACTTTTTCTTCTACCTTGTCACCTGGCTTCATCGTCGGATGCGCTATTACATTTTTAGATTGGTCAAAGATTGCTACATATCCTTTTTTGCCGATATTGACCATTTTTGAAGTATTTACAATATCATTAATAATTAAATCAATACCGAGAACACCACTTTTATCCTCATTTTGTTTTGCTATTGTAATAACAATATTCCCTGTTGTACTTGACTTATATGGGGCTGTGATAACCACTTCTCCGCTTTTTTTCGCTGCTTCTTTATACCAATCTCTTTCGGTAGGATTATACCCATCTGGCATTTGAATAGACGGTGATTGAATAAATTGTCCCGTACTAGATCCCGTATAAACTGCTTCTATTTCTGGATGTAATTTATTATATTCTTCTAATTTATTTTGCACATTTTGGAGCTGATCAGTTCCGTAACTTACTCCATTAAATAACTTTGTAAAATATACTGCGTCTACCTTTTTACTGTCTATCTCTTTGTTAATAACATTATTTAAAATCTTTACGTTATCTTCCGCTGATTGTAAAATTGTTTCGTTAAAATTTGTCTTCGCTTGTTGATAAGACGTCCAACCAATTACAATACTTGGAAAAACTAAAACAATAACAAATGATACAAGTAACTTTGCTTTTAAACTACTTCCCCTTAATTTCCCTTGAAGCATATTCCTACCCCTCCATACCGTTTTAAATGTAATTATTTCACATTTAATTTATTTATATAAATTACACGATTAATCGCATTAACTCTTTTTCTATTAAAGAGTTAATACATACCTTTTTTATTCTATATAAATTAAATAATTAAAACAATATATAAAAATGTATATTATTCGAAATATTATAATCCACAGAAGAACCTCTAGCATCGTACTTACTAGAGGTCTCTCCCGCCTTACTATTCTTTCTCTTTTTCTACTTCCTTTTTCTCATCTTCTACTACAGATACAACAGGTTTATCGCTTGATAATTGCTGTACTGCTCCTTTTCCAGCAAATCCTTCTAATAACTCTTTTAAATCAATGCCAGAAGATGCTTTTAACGTTTCTTGCATCGTTGCCATTAAATCAGTCGCATAACCTGCAACTTTTCCGGCGCCGCTATTTTTACCACCGCCACCTGTATCGACAACTGTAATTTTATCAATATTGCTAAGTGGGCTTGCAATTTCTTTCGCATAACTTGGAAGCATTTTAAGAACCATATCCATAATTGCCGCTTGGCCATATAACTCGAATGCCTCTGCAATTTTTTGTTTCGCTTCTGCCTCTGCTAAACCTTTTAATCTAATAACATCCGCTTCCGCTGTACCTTGTGCTTTTTGTACTTCTGCTTTTGCTTGACCTTGCGCTTTTTCAATTTCCGCCTTCGCTAAACCTTCTACACGTACTTCTTCTGCACGAGCTCTCGCTTCAGCTTCAATCTTATATTGATCCGCATCTGCCTTTTTAATTTGTTTCACTTTTTCTGCTTCCGCTGATTGCTCAACAGCATAGCGATCTGCATCTGCTTTTTTCTTAACTTCTGCATCATATTGCTTCTCACGACGCGCAATCTCTTTTTCTTCTAATTCAATTTGTTTCTCACGCTCAATGATTTTAACGCGCATTTGCTCTTCTGTAACACCTTGTTGTGCTTTCGCCTGTTGTAATTCGTAAGAAAGATCCGCGTCTGCTCGAGCTTGTTCTTGCTCTCTCTTATAAGATTGTACTTTTAATTCTTTATGTTTTTCAGCTTCAGCGATTTGAGCATCACGTTGATATTCAGCTTCTTTTGCTTCTTTCTCAGCACGAGCTTTTTCAATACGAGCTTCTTTTTCACGCTCTGCATTCGCAATTGTTGCATCACGCTTCACTGTCGCAATTTGCGGCTGACCAAGTGCATCTAAGTAACCATTCTTATCCATAATTTCTTTAATTGTAAAGGAAACGATGCGAAGACCCATTTTCTTTAAATCAGTAGAAGCTACTTCATGTACTTTTTGAGCAAATTGCTCTCTATTACTATACGCATCTTCTACTGTCATAGAAGATAAAATCGCACGTAAATGACCTTCTAAAACTTCTTTTGCTTCTACTTTTAACTCTTCTGTTTCTTTTCCTAAATATTGCTCAGCTGCTGTAGATACTTCTTCAATCGTAGAACCTACTTTAATAATAGAAACACCATTTACTGTAACTGGAACACCTTGCTTCGTATACGTATCACGTGTACCCACTTCTAACTTATAGTTTAATAGGCTTAAAGGCTCTGCTCGTTGCATAATTGGAACTACGAATGTACCGCCACCGCGAATAATCTTAATCTTCTTTCCATCATCAGTGGTAACTACATTTTTTCCGCCACCAAGCCAGTTCCCTGTAACAATTAACGCTTCATCTGGTCCAACTGTTCGATACTTCGTAATGAATACTAAAATGAGTAGAATTAAAATTGCGAGTAACACTCCACCAATAATTAATGGAATCGTCATGTGAATTCCCCCTTATAATTTTGGTTTTTTTAAAGAATAAGCGATGTTTTGTACAAGTAAAACACCATCTTGGACTCCCTCGATAATAACTTCAGTTCCTTGTGAAATATCTTTTTTCCCAATTGTTTTAGCTGGAATTGCATTACTTCCAAATTGAGAGGAGATTAGTACTTCTCCAAATCCTTCTGTAGGAATTGTTGTAATGACTTCCCCCTTGCAACCTATGAACTCATCCATACGTTGCACAGTATTTTGTTCTGCTTCTGCAATCGGCTTTAAAATTAGTATTTTCATTATGAATACACCAATAAAGGATATAGCACATGCAGCCCCGAAAATAAGAATGCTATTAAAGGAAAATAAATATTCTCCTATATAACTAAGTCCACATAACATGGCGAAAAAACTAAGTAATAAAGTAACAACGGATACCGATCCGCCTCCAAAACTAAATATGGATTCAAATATATCTCCAAAAAAGATATAAATCACAGTGAGTATAGTAGCAATAATAAATCCGTATAAATAAATTGTTTCAAGTGGATAACCAAACAAAACCATTTCTTATCCCCCTCTCTTAAACAATCCCTTTTTTGTTATGTGTATGCCCCACCTCTTTCAAAGATTATTGTTCTTAATTTTCAGTTATTTACTTTTTAAAGAAAAGCCTGTAAGACAGGCCCCCTAAAAAAGAACAGGAGAAGCCTATTGTGACAGGCTCCTCCTAGTAAATAACCGATATATTATATATCTATATAATATACTATTTTCCACAAAAAGTAAAGTTAAACATACATTGGAAAAGCACTTATTTTATTGATAATTTGTACGTTCCATCGCCATTATCATATTTATATACATACAAATAATACTTACCTGGTTTTGCATTCATTTTTGCCTCTATATGATTTCCATTAGCTTGACCGTAAGCTGCATAATTTTGCATATCTGATTCATGGTGCAGCACCCATGTCATCCCGATTCCATACTCATTTAAAACGGAAATATCGATATCTTTCGCTGATGCTACATTAAATGTATAAACATCAGTATGATCTCCGCCGATAAGGCTACCTTTTATAGTAGTGTTTAGCCCAATATAATTCGCTTCTTCTGGAAGATTATTTGGTTCTGATTCTGTTAAACTTCCATCTTTAATCGTAACCGTTGTTTCGCTTCTGCTCTCTCCCCCTTTATCATCTTTTACTAGTAACGCAACTTTGTAAGTTCCTTCTCTTTCATATGCATGTACTGGATTAGCCTCTGCACTTGTGCTTCCATCTCCAAAGTCCCATAAATAAGAAACGATTTTTCCATCTTCATCTTTTGAGCCATCACTTTTAAATTGAATACCTTCTTTTACACGTCCATTATAAGGACCATTTATATGAACCGTTGGAGCTTTATTTTCTCCGTCATCTTTTGCGATACCGTGGAAAACTACATCATATTCAAATTCATTTGAGCTATTCACACGATAATTGACGAAGTATGCTGTAACAGTTTTGTAGCCACTCCATTCTTTTTGCGCCAATTGTTCTAAAGATTCATTTACTCTTTTACTCATTGCTTTCCAATCTTCTGATTCACCTTTTGTGACACTACCTGTATACGTACCTTCTAATGTAAATGTATTAAAGAATTGAGAATTATGTTTTGTCATTTTTGTATCTTTCATAGGCAACGTATCACTAATTTCTTTCTTCACCGCTGCTAACGACTTCGTTGCATGTTCAGCTAAATAATCATCAGCTACTTCTGGTACAGTGTATGTATCTTGATTATCAATTAACTGCTGCATATACTCTTGATACTCTTTATTTAACTTATGATCTTTACTTAGATTTTCACGATATGCATCATAATTTTTCACGTCATTCGCACGAATCAAATCTTGAATTTTATCAAATGTTTCAAACTGATGCGTATATAAGTAAGACTGCAATGCGAACGAGTAATTATAGAAATCCCAAGAACCGTATTTAGCAAATAGTGTACGCTCTGCTGTATAACGGCTTGCAGGATCAGATGATAATCCGCTAATTATACTCTTTCTTGGTACAACGTTATTCGTACGAGTAGATCCTGCGAAAAACTCTGCATTTCCTTCTTGGAACCAAGTTAGCCTTTCATTTTGATACATATCTCCTCTTCCAAATAAACCAGGAACTTCATATCTCCCTTGCAGATAATGAGTAAATTCATGACGGAATAACTCTTCTAAACTATAAATACTTTGCTCTGGTGTACGCTCATATGTAAAGAATGTACCTGTCTCTTCAATATAAATTCCACCGTTGTTTGTTTCATATCCATACAATTGTCTATTTAACTGATATTCATCTGGACTATTATAAATTACGATCGTTAATACATCATCCGCATTTCCTGGCTCTAACGCTTTGTCATTTCCAATTACACGGTGATACTGTGCCTTTACTTCCTTCGCAGCCCAATATAGTCTCTTAATTTTTTCTTCTGATACTTTATCTCCTGTTTTGAACACAATTGATCCATCGTCGAATGTATACGTTTTTGGTAAGTATTGCTCTTTTCCTTCTTTACGTATTTTCTCTAAATCTACTGTATTCCCGCTATAATCTTTACCATTATAATTTGTTGTAATTTGTTCTACCGCAACAAAATACGGTTCACTTAAGCGCGGGTACATATGCATTGCTTGTGTAACAACCTCTAATCCTTTATTTGGATTACTATGAAACGTCCCTAAACGGCTAGCAAAATAAATGCCATTATTAACGAGCCATTTATTTTCTGGCGTTACTTCATTTAGAAGAGCAATACGATTTATTTCATTAATAAACCCATCTACTTTTCCATACCACATCGTTTCATTCGCTTCTTTACGAGCCACAGTTAAGTACGACTGTATATCATAGTCAATACCTTGCATAATATCGTATATTGCTTGTCCCTTCATTCGATCATTTACATAAGTAGTATAATTATCATTGTATTGCTTTAAAATATTCGATGCGTATTGAACCGTTTCAACATCACTTGAAGCATTACTAATTAATTTACCGTATGCAGATACGACTGTATCTTGTTCAACTGTACCAAGCTTAAAATTCGGATTTTTTGCGATTGCTTTTAAAGCAGGTAAACATTTGTCCTGGAAGCTTCTTTCATTTAAGTCGCTTAATTCACTATTATAAAATGCAAGATAAAAAGCTGAACGCAGCACTTCGGTAAACGTTTGAATTCCTTTTGAATCATCTTTCGTAAATGTACTACCTCTATGAGCTAATTCATCTATAATGACTTGCATTTTTCCTTTATCTTTATAAAAAGCCTTTGCATCTTCATTAAACTGGAATAAGTCTGTAATTTGGTGCCACTTAATACTGCCTAACGTTTCAACTAATTCTTGATCATTCATTTTGTTTAAATCAGCCATTGAATAGCTTTCTTTAACTTGCTTTACTGCAGTTTTCTTCGTAATAGATGCTGGTCGCTGTGAAAAATCTCCTACTTTTAAACGTTCTTGAACTGATAAAGTTTCATCAACTTTTGAAATATGTCCAACTTCATCTACCGACTTTTCAATTCCAACCGGTTTCGTTTTCAACACGTTATACGGTACTTTTTCTTCCGCTGCTGCATGAGTTTGAAGTGCGCCTAACGATAAAGTCATTGTACTAATGCTAAGCATCACTTTATTGATCTTTGATTTCTTGTTCATATCCTTGCCCCCTATTTTAATATTCCATTCAAGAATTTAACATAAAATCTGGATGTAACAATATAAAATGCAATATTTCATATTATTTCTTCCTATAATTTGTACATATCGTGAACACATTGCTCTTTACCTCCCTAAAACAAATTGCATCCTTTCACATTATAAAAAGGTAATTTTTTGACAATTAAAAACTTAATTGTTATGATTATTATAATTGTTAACTTTATTAAATAAGGGTGGGATTCTATGATAAAAAAAGAAAACAGTGTATTTTATATCTCCTTCTTGCTAACAACATTATTCATTATATGGGGAATTACCCCAGCAAGTTGGATACAAGGCTACGATTTACAAAGTGTTACATCCTCTTTAAACTCATTTATCCTCAATAAATTTGGGTGGTTTTACTCTCTACTTATGACTACAATGATTATTTTGGCTGCTTATTTAGCATTTTCTAAGTACGGTTCTATTCGTCTTGGTAAAGATGGAGAAAAGCCAAAATATAATTATCCATCTTGGCTATCCATGTTGTTTGGAGCAGGAATGGGGATTGGACTCCTCTTTTATGGAATCGCTGAACCGATTTCACATTTTACAGATCCATTAACAGGAAAAGCGGGGACAGAGGAAAGTGCCAAACTCGCTATGCAATATTCATTTTTCCACTGGGGTCTCTTTCCATGGTCACTATACGCAATGGTTGCTTTAACAATTGCATATTTCACATTCCGCAAACAAAAAGGTAGCACTATCGGGGCTACAGTTACTCCATTATTTAATCGATCGAAAAATTCTCGTATCGGAAAAACAGTCGATATTTTAGCTGTTTTAGCCACAGTGTTTGGCATTGTACCATCTGTTGGGATTGGTGCTCAACAAATTGCTGGAGGATTAAGCTATTTATTCCCTTCTATTCATAACACTTTACTTACACAGCTCGTACTTATCGCCATCTTCGCCGTTTTATATTTAACGAGTGCACAAACTGGCTTAGATCGTGGGATTAAATATTTGAGTAACTTAAATTTCTCTCTTGCAGGTATTTTACTCGTCTCCTTTTTATTTTTAGGGCCAACCGTATTTATTATGAAATATTTCACATCTACACTCGGTTCTTATATTGGAGCTTTGCCTAGTATGGGATTAAATTTAGGAGCATTTAATGAAAAATCTTCTTCTTGGATTGAAAACTGGACTATTTTCTATTGGGGATGGTGGATTTCTTGGTCTCCATTCGTCGGTACATTCATCGCTCGTATTTCTAAAGGGCGCACAATAAAAGAATTTATTTTTGGAGTTGTATTAGTCCCGACTCTTATCTGTACATTTTGGTTTGCAGTATTTGGTGGTACCGCAATCCATATGGAAATGTTCCAATCGCTTGGAATAGCTGATGAAATTGCAAAAAATGGTACAGAGATTGGATTATTTGCTGTTATTTCACACCTACCATTCTCTACATTTTTAACGATTATCGGGTTAATTTTAGTAGCCACATTTTTCGTTACTTCTGCCGATTCAGCAACATTTGTTGTTTCAATGCAAACGAGTAACGGAAGTTTATCACCGAAAAATAGTTTAAAACTTATATGGGGATTAACAATCGCGATAATTGCCGCTATTTTATTACAAGCTGGAGGATTAAATGCGCTACAAATCGCAGCTATAATTGCTGCGCTACCATTTTCTATTGTAGTCGTTCTTATGGTTACTTCACTCTTTAAAGAGCTACGAAAAGAAGATGTTAATTTGCAAACGAAAGAAGTGCCGAAAAAAATAAAAAAGGTTATGTAACGATTGGCGCCTCAAATCACTTCTAAATCCGTAATAAAACCCATTCGTATGAAATATCATTTTCATATGAATGGGTTTTTCACTCTATTATATAGTGTTGTAAACATGCTTTTTCCTCAAAATCTACTTTCTTGCACAATTTCATCACACGAGCATTATTCGTATTCAAACATAGTACTATCTCTCTCATCCCTTGGAAGGAGAAAATATACTGAATTGCAACTTGTAATAACCGCTCTCCGACACCTTTTCCATTTATATCCTCCTTAAAAAAGACATTATCATAAGCCTATTTCAAAATGAAACTGCCATGATAATGTCTTCTCAAAAACTCATACAATTATTTTACAATATAATAAGATAACACGTTATTTACTTCTTAAATAATCTCTTTCTAAATACAAACATACTCAGTGCTGAAAGAACTAATGCTACGCCTGAAAGTAACTTTGATGTATTCGCTTGTCCCCCTGTTGCTCCTAATGATTTCTTACTTTCTTCCTGTTTATTAGCAACTGGTTTATTTTCTTTCACAACTTGATGATTCATGTTTTGTTCTTGGACTACTTCGGATGGATTTACTGCTTCTTTTGAACCTTCAATTTCTTTTCCTGTTTCTTTCCCCTCCGCTTTCGACTCTTCAACTCCTGTTGTTAGCTCGTCCACTTCTTCTTTTGGCTCTTCAACTTCTTTTGTTGGTTCTTTCACTTCTTCTTTTGTTTCTTCAACTTCTTTTGTTGGTTCTTTTACTTCTTCTTTCGATCCTTCAACTTCTTTTGTTGGTTCTTTCACTTCTTCTTTTGTTTCTTCAACTTCTTTTGTTGGTTCTTTCACTTCTTCTTTTTCCACTATATTCTGTATAACTGTTCCGTTAAACCTTATGCTAATTTCATCAGAATCTAAATCAAATTTATACACCTTTTCACCTGGGGTATTCCATTTTATTACTCCGTTATTAAACGTCCCTCCCTCACTTGTCAATTGAATATTTTCAATACTTTCTCCTTCTAAATCATATACAGGAACTTGAATTTCTTCGTTTATTTTTGCATCATTTAAAATGATATTTTGTCTTCCAACATCAATTGTAAACCACTGCCCTAATTGTATTAACGGCCTGACATCACGAATCTCATTCCCAGCTAGATTTAAGCTAAATAAGTTTAGCATGGAACCAATAACCGTTACATCTTTAATATGATTGTCCGCAAGATTTAACCACTGTAAATTTTCCAATGAAGATAGTGGTGTTATATCTTCAATTTGATTATGAGATACATTCACATTATTCAATTGTTTCAAGTTTGAGATGAACTCAATATTTTTCAGGCCTACTCCTTCTAAAGTGAGGTTTTCTAAGTTCGTCATGTACTCTAAACCTGTTATATTTTCTATCTCATTTCCTTTTTCTTTAGGTATCTCTAATTTTTTGATCTGTAATAAATCTTCTTTTGTAATAAGAGCGTTTAAATTCTCTCTACCTAAATTCTTTTTATTAATATGTTGTTGTAAAGTTTTATCGAGAATTACATTTTCCTTTTGTTCATTATCCTCTTTTATTGTTTCCTTGATTTTGTCTAATCTTTCAACAACATTTTGAATTACTGTTCCATTAAACTTAATACGGTTCTCTTCTGGCTTTATATCCAACGTAAATTCGTATGTTTTTTCACCAGTAGTCCCCCATTTAACAGAACCATTATTAACGATCCCATCTTCACTCTTCAATTGAATAGTATCAAGTGGCTCTCCTTGTAAATTATAGATAGGTATTTTAACTTCCTTATCCTTTTCTACATCATCTAAAAAAATTTTTTGTCTTTGAATATCGATATATATTCTTTTTCCTAGCTCTTGAACAGGTCTAACATCACGAATTTCATTTGAACCTAACTTTAAATCATATAAGTCTGTTAAGTGACTAAGTGGCGTTATATCTGAAATATAGTTTTCTTCTAAATTAAGTGATTGTACAGTAGATAATCTTGATAAAGGTTCGATGTTTTCTAATTCATTTTTAGCAAGATCTAACTCTACTAATTTTTTCATTGATGTAATATGTTCAATATTTGTAAGTCCATTGTTACTTAAAGATAAGTTTTTTACATTTTTCAATTGCTCAATTCCAGCAAGGTTATCATTACTAATTTGATTATTTGCCACAGTCAAAGTCCTTAAAGATTTCACTGTAAATAATGGTTTAATATCTTTTATATAATTACTATTTAAATCTAGCATTTTAATCTTCTTCATTTGGCTTAATGGGCTTAAATCTGAGATTTTATTGTTTCTCAAAGTTAAAAACTCAATATGCTCTAACTTAGCCAAAGGTCCAATATCTTCAAGTTCACCATAGGTTATACTTAATGATTTCAATTGTCTCAAGTCCGAGATAAATTTTATATTTTTTAACTTAACTTCTTCCAACGTTAAGTTTTCTAAGTTCGTCATATATTCTAGACCACTTACGTCTTTTATTCCTTTACTTTTAGCTTCAACGACTATTAAGGATTTAACTTTTAATAAATCTTCCTTAGTTATTGGGGTATCTAGATTTTCTCTATTTAAATTATATTTATTAATATGCCTTTGTAGTTGCTTATCTACTATTACATTTCCAATTTCATCTTGTTGATCCACTTTATCCTCTTTATTTTCCTTTTGTTTTTCTGGAACATTGTTCTCTAAATTCAATGTATTTACTTCAAACTGTACTTGATACTTATTGTCATAGGCCATCGTTGGAATATAAATATGCATTTGCATATTGTATCTTTTTCCTAATTCTCCAACTTCAAATTGAATAACCTTCGTCCCATTTTTCTTTTTGTCTTCTGATATGACCTTTACATCATGAAACACACCTGGAGTGTGAATATCCTCTGTCTTCAAGTATTGAAAGAAATCACTATCACTTAACGTTGCTGTTACAATTTTCTTTCCATTCTCAATTGTTAATTTCGGATCCTTTATATAAACAGCTGCCATAGACTCTTCATTTGTTTTATCTTTATACGCTTTAATAACAGCGTCATATGTACCATCTTCTAAACCTTGTCCCGTTTTATTCGCCTCAATTGCTACTGCCGCTAAAGCAGGTGTTGAATAAACAGCAAACGGAAGTGATAACGCCGCCGCTATAATCATTGCATTTATACGTTTTCTTTTATTTTGTTTCAATTTTACATCTCCTTCAAAATATATAATTCGAAATGTAATCATTTCTCGAATAAATGATAATGATTTTCATTATCATTGTCAACTAGAAAAATAAAAAGTTTACAAAAAAAGAACCTCTTTAAAAGAGGTTATGCCATTTTCTCACCTGATTCTTCTCTAAAAAAGCTTTTCATCGCATGAAATACGTCTGCTTTCTGCTTTAAAATATAGTATCTAAAGTTTTCATCTTTAATATTTTTATAGGCTGACATGAGTGTACTATGGCGGTTATACTGATTCACTTCCCCATACCCAAACATATTACACTTCTTCATTAGCTCTTCAACAAGTTTTACACATCTAGCATTATCTGATGTTAAATTATCACCATCTGAAAAATGGAATGGATAAATATTATAGCGGTCTGGTGAATATTTATTATCGATAAGTTCGAGTGCTTTTTTGTATACAGAAGAACAAATCGTTCCGCCACTTTCTCCTTTTGAGAAAAACTCTTCCTCTGGAACTACTTTTGCCTCCGTATGATGGGCAATAAATTCAATATCTACTGTTTCATACTTTGTGCGTAAAAATCTTGTCATCCAGAAAAAGAAGCTACGTGCCATATATTTCTCCCATATTCCCATCGATCCACTCGTATCCATCATCGCTAATACAACAGCTTTTGAATCTGGCTTTAATACTTCATTCCAAGTGCGGAACTTTAAGTCTTCTTGGTGAATTGGATGAAAAGATGCTTTACCACTCATTGCATTTCGTTTATATGCGGATATCATTGTTCGTTTCTTATCGATATTTCCCCATAATCCTGTTTTTCTAATGTCATTAAATTCAACATGTTCAATCCGGTTTTCATCCATTTCTTTTCTCTTTAAATTAGGCAGTTCTAACTCTCTGAAAAACGCTTGCTCTAATTCTAAAATAGAGACTTCAGCTTCATAGTAATCTTCCCCAGCTGCATCTCCTGCTCCTTGCCCTTTTCCTGGCCCTTTTTGTTTTTGACCACCTGATCCATCTCTCGCAACGACATCACCAACTTTGCTGTCACCGTTTCCTTGCCCAACATGTTTATTTTTATCATAATTGTATCTAATCTTATATTCATCTAGAGAACGAATTGGTATTTTTACAACATCCTTACCATTAGACATAACTATACTTTCTTCTGTTACAAGATCGGGTAAATTATTCTTAATTGCCTCTTGTACTTTTTCTTGATGGCGCTGTTGGTCGTCATATCCTTTGCGATGGAGGGACCAGTTTTCCTGTGAAATCGTATAATTTGGTTGATTTTCTTCGCCCATTCCTTTCCCTCCTTACTGTAATTGTCTTCCTGTATGAACAGCAATCTATAAATTTTGTTCTGTAATGTGCAAGCTAGAATGTTTGAAAGGTAACTGCCCACAGAAAATCATCCCATAAACATTTATAACGTTTTTCATACAATACCCCGAGCATCCTAAACAAAATTTTGCCACTCACATAATAGAAAGAAATATTCAGCCACTGATAAGAAAGAAACACAATGCATTGTTGCACATATTTTTACTTTGCAACATATTGTATTGTGTTGGCTTTTTTCGTATGAATGGTTGGTTACTCTATCATATGCATATTGTAAAAATAATTGACAATAAATTCATAAAATTGCATCTTAATTTATTACATTTGGACAAGGTATGACACTTTATACACATATGAACGGATAATAAAACGCTGTCCCGCAAAATACAAGAGACAGCGTTTTGTTATCAAACTATCTGTTTAACAAGCTACCTACATAGCGTAGTAATTCATTTGCTGAAGAAGAATTATAGCCATGCTCATCAATTAAACGCGCAACAACATCATTGATTTTCTTAAGCTGATTTTCGTCCGGCGTTTTCGTTGATGTTGTAATTTTCACTATATCTTTTAAATCAGCAAATAGTTTTTTCTGAATCGCTTCACGAAGACGTTCATGTGAATTATAATCAAAGCGTTTTCCTTTACGGGCATAAGCAGAAATGCGAATTAAAATCTCTTCACGGAACGCTTTCTTAGCATTTTCTGAAATTCCAATTTGCTCTTCAATTGAGCGCATTAATTTTTCATCTGGACTCATTTCTTCTCCTGTTAACGGATCACGTAATTTCGATTTATTGCAGTACGCCTCGACGTTATCTAAGTAATTATCCATAAGCGTCTTAGCTGATTCTTCATATGAATAAACAAACGCTTTTTGTACTTCTTTCTTCGCGATTTCATCGTATTCTTTTCTCGCTAATGAGATGAAATTCATGTAACGTTCACGGTCTTCATTACTAATGGATGGATGCTGATCTAGCCCATCTTTTAAAGATCTAAGTACATCTAACGCGTTAATAGATGGTACCTCTTTTCGAATGATTGTAGACGAAATTCGGTTAATGACATAACGAGGATCAATACCCTTCATACCTTCATCTTGATATTCGCGTTGTAATTCTTCTACATCAATCGCATTATAACCTTCTACCGTTTCTCCATCATACAAACGCATCTTTTTAATTAAATCAATATCCGGACGCTTCGGATCTTTTAAACGAGTTAAAATAGTGAACATTGCTGCAACGCGAAGTGTGTGTGGTGCAATGTGAACATTCGATACATCACTTTCACGAATCATTTTTTCATAAATATGTTCTTCTTCACTTACTCGTAAATTATAAGGAACTGGCATTACAATAATTCTTGAGTGCAATGCTTCATTTTTCTTATTTGCTATAAATGAGCGATACTCTGTTTCATTCGTATGCGCTACAATTAATTCATCTGCTGAAATAAGCGCAAATCTTCCCGCTTTGAAATTCCCTTCTTGCGTAAGTGATAATAAGTGCCATAAAAACTTCTCATCGCATTTTAACATCTCTTGGAACTCCATCATTCCTCGGTTTGCCTTATTTAATTCTCCATCAAATCGATACGCACGCGGATCTGATTCTGAACCATATTCTGCAATCGTAGAAAAGTCCAGACTACCTGTTAAATCTGCAATATCTTGTGATTTTGGATCAGACGGGCTAAATGTACCAATCCCTGTACGGCGATCTTCAGAGAAGAAAATACGCTCTACAACTACATCCTCAATTCTTGATCCGTATTCTTGCTCTAAACGCATGACATTTAGTGGTGATAAATTCCCTTCAATTCTAACCCCATACTCATCAAAGAAATCATCTCGTAAATGATGTGGAATTAAATGCAGTGGATCCTCGTGCATTGGGCATCCTTTAATTGCAAAAATTGCTCCGCGATCTGTTCTTGAATATGTTTCTAATCCTCGTTTCAACATTGTAACTAACGTTGATTTCCCTCCACTAACAGGACCCATTAATAATAAAATTCTTTTTCTAACATCTAATCGTTTTGCAGATGGATGAAAATATTCCTCTACAAGACGTTCTAGAGCATCCTCTAATCCAAAGAGCTGATTACTAAAGAAGTTATACTTTCTTCTACCATCAACTTCTTCAATTCCAGCATCTTTTATCATATTGTAAATGCGAGAGTGTGCTGTTTGAGCCACCCATGGTCTTTCTTTCACAAGCTCCAAATACTCCGCAAACGTACCTTCCCATTGTAAACGCTCTTCTGCTGCTCGATGCTGTTCAATCTTTTTTAGAATATCCATTATAGCTCCTCCCCCATCTCCTTGTTCAATCGGATTATTATAAAAGGTATGCTAGGATGTCCTTAAACATTCTTTAAATCAAAACGAAATATATAATAGCACACTAAAATTCTCTCCAAAATTCAAAGAAAATTCTGTATAATATAGGTATTAACGTTTTTACACTGCTATTCATTATAAATAAATTCTTTTCTTCTAAGAACCTTACATACATTTTGGGTAATAAATAAAACTCATGAACCGAAAAAAGTAAGGAGGATATTAGTATGAAATTATTATTAATTTTAGGTGTATCACTCACATTTCTTACAGCTATTTTTACATCCGGTTACAATGACAAACCAGGTACACATAAAAAATGATGTGCTTTTAGCACATCATTTTTTTATTTATAATACATATTTTCCATATCATATTTGGATAGTGGTCGGCTATAATAATAACCTTGTACAAGCTTCACATTCTTTTCTTTCAAAAACTGTATTTACTCCTTTTTTTCTACTCCTTCTGCAATTACATTTAATTCTAAAGTATGAGCTAAATGAATAATTGCAGCTGTAATATTCGTATCACGTTCATCTATATGTATACCTTCCATAAAAGAACGATCAATTTTTAAAGTATCAATTGGATATGTTTTTAAATAACTTAAAGATGAATAGCCTGTTCCAAAATCATCTAAATGAATCTTTAAATTTTTCTCTTTTAATTGTAGTAATACTCTCTTCGATATATCTTTATGTATAAGAGCTCCTTCTGTAACCTCTATCGCTAATAAATGAGTTGGTACATTGTACTTATTTAAAGCCCGTGTAATCATCTCTATTAATGTAATAGAACGAAAGTGTCTAGCTGAAATATTAACTGCAATTGGGACCACATCATACCCTTTATTTAACCATTCGCGCAATTGCTGACACACTTGATTTACTACCCATTCATCCAGCTTAATAATAAATCCTGTTCTTTCTGCCAACGGAATAAATTGGTTTGGAGAAACAAATCCTAATTCCTTATTCTCCCACCTTATTAAAGCTTCCATACTAGCTATTTTTTTCGTTTCAATATTAATTTGTGGCTGATAATATAAGAAAAATTCACTTTTTTCTATAGCACGATGTAACTGGTTTTCTATTATAAACCTTTGTTCACGCTCACAGTCTAATCCACTACAATAAAAATGATAATGTCCTTTTCCTTTTTCTTTTGCTTTTTCTAAAGCAGCATCGACTCTCTGAAATAGTATTTTTTCATCTTCTCCATCTGCTGGAGCCATTACAATTCCAATTGACGCACTTAAATATACATCTTCTTCTTCGATTACAAAATATTCACTAATATTTTTCAGTATGCTTTTTGCAACTTCCTCTACATATTCTTTCGTTATATTTTCTATCAACATAACAAATTGATCATCGTGTTCTCTAAATAAGTGCATATCTTCTATTTTTAGATTGCTTAAACATTCTGTAACTTTTTGTAATACTTTATCTCCCTCTTTATGACCAAATGTATCATTAATACGATGAAACTCATCTAAATCTATAAATACAAGTGCAAAATTTACACTCTCATTTAAAAAAGTATTTAACTTATTTGTACATGAAATTCTATTCATTAATCCCGTTAACTGGTCATAGTAAGCTAAATATTCTGTTCGCATTTCGTTTAATACTTGCCTTGTAACATCTCTTGTAACAATATAAATCCCAACAATTTCACCGTTCACAATAATCGGGATAGTTCTCAAAGAAATATATAGCTCGTACCCTTCTTTATGAACATATTTCTTTGAAACAATTTGTTTTGCTTTTCCTTGCATCGATCCCTTAAATATAATTTGAAAATCTTTTTCATATTCTTTATTAATGAATTCAAAAATAAATTTATTATTTAATTCCTCATACCGGTATCCAAATATTTCATACGTTGCCGGATTTGCATATGTAACTCTCCCTATAGAATCTATAGATATAATTGAGTCATTATTATATTCCAGTAACGACTTAAATAACATTTGTTTTTCCTCTATCTCTGTCTTCTCCTCAATTTGAGCTGTAATATCTCTTGTAATACAAATAACAAATTGACATATTCCTTCTTCGTCGCAGACAGGATTAAGTGAAGATTCATAATGTATCTCATCTTTTGGTAATACTTCTGCAAAAGTTTTTCCATAGCACTCTTCGCTTAACCTAGCATAATCCATTCCTATTTTATTCACATACATATATTGAAACGTTTCATTATCAATAACTTTCAATATGAATACTAAATCTTGAATAGCATGTAATAATCCTTGTCTAATTAAATCCATATCTATCATACTTAAAAAGGTATTTTGATTACTATATTCTTCCTTCATATTTATCTCAACCCGTCTTATCTATTTTTAATCATATATCCCATTCTATATGATTATGTCCTCTCTTTTAAATGTATGATTATATATTATTTTTATTTTATAAAAAAAGTCGCCATATGGCGACTTTTAATAAACGATTTCTAAATCTAATCCAGGGTAATTTTGTTGACGGAACGCTTCATAAATTAAAATTGCTGCTGTATTAGATAAATTTAATGAACGTACTTTATCTGTCATTGGAATACGTAAACAATGATCAAAGTTTTCTTCGATTACATTAGCTGGTAAGCCGTTTGTTTCTCTTCCAAATACAAAATAGTAATCCTTCTCGCGCTTGCTATAGTCAAACGCTGTATGAGCTTTCTCGCCATACTTTGTTAAATAGAAGAATTCACCGTCTTTATTTTTTTCATAAAATTCTTCAATTGAATCATAATACGTAATTTTTACGTGCTGCCAATAATCTAATCCTGCACGCTTTAACATTTTATCATCCGTTGAAAATCCAAGCGGTCTAATCAAATGTAATTCTGTTCCAGTTGCTGCACAAGTACGAGCAATATTCCCTGTATTTGCTGGAATTTCTGGCTGATATAAAACAACATGTACTCCCACGCGATATTCACCTCTGTTTTTTGTCTACTACGTATTATACCACTTGAGCGAAAAATCTCTACCCATTAATAATATGAAAGAATTTATATTTCATTTGTGGTGTATATTTACTAGAGTCTTCATAGTTCCAATAACGTCGACGGCTATTCGCTGAATGTGCATTTACAAGCGGCATACCATCTGCATCTTTTGCTACTACAATCGTCGTATGATTCCATCTTCCGTCATCCTCGAAATCATAAGCAATGACATCTCCAAGAATAAGTTCTTCTGGCCTTTCTACCGCCTCTGCTCGAAGTCCTGTTGTAGCACCTGACAAATACCAATAAAAAGAATGTGCAACAGCCCAGCTCCAGCTCCACTGATTCTCCCTTTGCCACCATCCTTTACGAATATTAGGATACCCGCTCATAGGTACTTCTCCAGTATGAAGACATTGAGAAATGAAATTCGTACAATTATCAGGGAAATTACGATACATAGGATTTCGGTCATCCCACCAACGCTCTGCATATTTCACTGCCTCTAAACGATTATACTGATAAGAACCGTACTTCTCTTTAGTAATTTCCCTTTCTAATGTCTCACCCATTCTAATTTCTTCTGACACTTCAATAGCATAATCGCCTATAATCCGACTATTATTTAAACAAACTCTTCGTTTTAATTGTTCCTCTTCAATATAAAATAATTCTTTATGCTTAATTAAATATTTAAAATGTATTTGATAATCAATTTCTTGATGGTCATTACTATTTAATTGTCTAATGAAAGAAACATCCGCAGTTGCTTTCACTATATGTGCACTACGTCTTTGAAACAATTGTTTCTTTCTCAGTGCCATTTGTAGTAAATCCTCAGCAATACCATCCACATTCGTTCTTTTCTCCGTTATATATGCTAAAAATTGTTGTACTTGGTTTTCAATCTTCGTTTTTACAACCATTCTGTCTCCCTCCCATATTACAATATGAAAAAGGGAAATATTATCTACTCTTTTTTCTGTGCTAACAATTCAAGCCCGCGATTCATTTCATGAAGCACTTCTTCATCTTTCTCACGTTCCATCGCTTTCTCAATCGCTTCGCCTACTCCATCTCCGCCAATTTTCCCAAGTGCCCATGCTGCCGTTCCGCGTAGTACTGGTCTTGGGTCATCTTTCATAACACC
This sequence comes from Bacillus cereus group sp. BfR-BA-01349, assembly GCF_022663795.1. Lineage (NCBI taxonomy): Bacteria > Bacillati > Bacillota > Bacilli > Caryophanales > Bacillaceae > Bacillus > Bacillus cereus group sp. BfR-BA-01349. The sequence goes on along the minus strand of NZ_JAKUGE010000047.1, from coordinate 7,039 downwards.
AATTAAATCAGGAATTGCCGATGCTTCTTTAAAATGTGCTAATGCTAAAATCGCATTTCTTTGCAGTGGCTTTTTCCCTCTCCATGACCCTGACATAATCCCATATTTCTCTTTAAAATCACGATTACTAATTGTTAAAAGTGGCGTTAATAATGGTTTAACTAGCTCAGGATCCGGCTCCATCTCAGGATGATTATGAAAATCCATTCCTTTGTTTTTCGGGCAAACAGTCTGACACGTATCACATCCATATATACGATTTCCTATTTTATCGCGATATTCTTCAGGTAGGAATCCTTTCGTCTGTGTTAAAAACGCAATGCACTTCTTCGAATCTAACTGTCCCCCCTGTATTAAAGCACCGGTAGGACAAATATCGATACATTTCGTACAGCCCCCGCATTGATCTTCTATCGGCTTATCTGGCGGGAATGGAACATTTGTAATCATTTCCCCTAAGTATACGTACGAACCAAATTCAGGTGTAATAATAGAGCAGTTTTTACCGCTCCATCCAATGCCTGCACGCTCTGATACAGCTCGATCACTTAATTCACCTGTATCAACCATGGACTTCACTTCTATATCCGGAAGTTTTTCAATTAAATATGCTTCTAATTTTTGCAAACGATCTCGTAAAACAAGATGATAATCTTGTCCCCAAGAAGCACGACAAAAAATCCCACGGCGTTCTCCACGCTTACTTAATGGTGCATTTTTTAATTTTGAAGGATATGCTAAAGCAATCGCAATAATTGATTTAGCACCCGGTAATAACAGTTGCGGATTCGTTCTCTTCTCTATATCAGGCTCTTCAAATCCAGATTGATAATTTAATTGTTGTTGCTGGATTAAGCGCTGCTTTAATTCCTCAAAAGGAGAAGCACTCGCAAAGCCTATTTTATCTATGCCAATTGTTTTACTATACGCAATTACATCTTGCTTTAATTGTTCAAAATCCACTCTTAATCGCCTCCTCAGATGAATCCATCCCTTATGTAACGACTCTATTGGTTAGTAATTCACTTTTGGAATACTATTATTTACTTCTATTTTCGCATGTAATTAGGTTTTTCAAACATTAAAAAACGCAATGCCTCGTTTATCTCGGAAACGAAACACTGCGTTGATCACAATTTATAGAAAAACATTTAATAAAATTTGGAGCGGGTGAAGAGAATCGAACTCTCGACCAGAGCTTGGAAGGCTCTTGTTTTACCACTAAACTACACCCGCAAATATGAATTACATATAAGATATTAGAATAACTTATGTAAAGTAGTATAGCATGTAAAAAAAGTAGAGGCAAGAATTTTATCGAAAAAAGTCGAAAAAGTGATGAGAAACCTCATCACTTTTTCAATTCTTTATCAATTGCCTTCTTCATACTATCAAAATCAGGATTTGCAAGATTTCCGTTTACATATACTGAAGGAGCACCTTGAACTTTTAATTTTTGAGCACGATCTGAGTCTTTACGTACTTTTTCTTTAATGTCTTTACTGTGTAAATCTTTCTTAAATTGCTCTACATCAACTTTCGGCAGTTTCTCTTTCACAATGCTAAGAAGCAAATCTTCTGTAATCCATTCTTCCGTATCTTTCTTTTGATTTTGATAAATCTCATCATAGAAAATCCAGAATGAATCTTTATCTTGTTTATAAATTGCTTCACCAGCTGCTGCACCTAAATCCGAGTCTTTTCCGATAAATGGGAAGTTAATAAAATATAACTGCACTTTGCCTTTATCAATATACTCTTCTTTTAATCGAGGTAATACTGTTACATCCCAAGTACGACAAGCAGGACATTTAAAGTCTCCAAATTCAACTACCTTAACTGGAGCATCATCTTTCCCTAAAGATTGTTGCGTAGAATAAGCAAACATCTCATTCCCTTTATCTTTTTTGTCATTTATGATGCTATACGCAATTGTTCCAATTACAATCAATACTGCGATAGAAAAAACTATACCAAGAGCCATGAGTTTATTTGATTTCATATACATTCCTCTTTAAATTCATATTCTGTATACAGCATTGTACACAATACACATAATATCAACACTTATATACGTCCCGCAATGAACACGCTCACATAAATTACAAAAACACAATAATTGTGACGATATTGTGTCACAATTTGTCACAATTTATTCAAAAAAGAAGCTCCTCTGTAGGAACTTCTCTTAACTTACTGCTTTTTTACGCGCGCTATTTAACATCGACTGCTCTATCTTTATATCATGACGAATTACCAATTTCTCACTAACTGCTTGAACATACTCATCATGGCTTATATAGCCTTCTTTCTCCATTAGTCTCAAAACGACATTTCGTCTCTCTACTGCTTTATCATAATTTTGTGCAGGTGAGTAATAAGCAGGTGCTTTTACTACAGCAGCCATCATTGCACTTTCAGCCAACGTTAATTGGTTCACCTTTTTACCGAAGTAAAGGTTTGCTGCTTTTTCAATTCCCCACGCTCCTTCTCCATAATAAATATTACTTACATATAATTTTAAAATTTCATCCTTCGTAAATGTGCGTTCAATTTTTTTCGTATAAAAAATCTCTTTCCACTTACGAGAAAATGTACGTTCATTTGTTAAAAAGGCATTTTTAGATAGCTGTTGTGTAATCGTGCTTCCTCCTTGCACGACACCACCAGCCTTTATATTCTCAACTGAGGCCCTAATAATTGCTATATAATCTAAACCGTTATGATGATAAAATCTTTTATCTTCTGTCGCAATAAATGCATGTGTTAATGATTCTGGCACCTCTAACTTAGTCGGTACATGTAATTTACTAATATCACTTTTCTCAATCATTACATTTCCAATGAATAATAACGTACAACTTAACAATAATAATAATATAATGGCTTTATAAAAAAGTTTAGTCATTGGATTTAATGCAACTTTTTGATGATAGTTCACCCTAGATAATACCCGTTCTTTCATCTTGAACACCTCTTTTCCACACAGCATATAACTCTTACTTTAAGAATACATTGTTGTAAAAAAATATCCCATCGATTTCTCTTACACGTACCTTACATCATTGTAAGGTATAAAGTGAAACTTTAATGAGCCCTCATCAATCAGGCTTACTGCCCAGCAAATAGTGGGATAAAAAAGTATTGTATCACAGTATTTTTTTATCTACTATTCATCTGAAATATTGAATATAGGTTATGTTAAAGCACGAATAACCAATAAAAGAGAAACCCTTAAGACTATTATATTTTCACTTTACACTTTAATTATATCATCTACAAATATATATACTTTTGACTATCTAGTAATCTAAATGTATATAACATATAGATTTATTATGCAGAACAAACGTTCTACAAATCAATACTAGTGCTATTATTATTTTGACCTTTTTCTTAAACAGTATACAAAAAAGAGTAGTGATTCGAATGTATCTCAAATCGGCTACTCTTTTCTTTACAATCTTCCTATTAAATTATATGGCTGTACTTCCCACGTTTCATACGGAATAAAATGTGTTGCACTCATTGCATCAAGCGTTCTGGATTTCATATGAGGACGCGTTATATACTCATCTATGTTCTCTTCATTTAAATCAACAAATTTAGCCTCTTGTATCTCTTCAGGTTGAGTTTTTATTTCACCACTTATATATGCTACTTTAAAAACAACAGCTAGAATATGCATAGAGGTATTATAATAAACCCCTGTAATTCCGATAGGCTTCACCGTTAACCCTGTTTCCTCTTTTATTTCCCTACAGACAGCTTGATCGAGCGCTTCGCCTTCTTCTACCTGTCCTCCTGGCAACTCCCACGTATCAGCTCGCCAGTGCACTTTTGTTAATAACACTTCATTTTTTTCATTTGTTAAATAACCTGCTACAGCAACTATATGCTTTGGTGTCTTATGTTCCATATTAAGCCTCCTAGAAATAATGAATATTTTATATATCCCTATAATCATATTCACTACCTACAACAAAATACCTTTAATACTTCATCACCTTAATTAACTTCATAAAAAAAGACCCTATCCGCTAAGCGAAAAGGGTCTTCTATCGTATTACTCTCCTAAGTCTACGTTGTGATAAACTTGTTGAACATCTTCTAAATCTTCTAATGCATCAACCATTTTCTCAAATTGTGCTTGAGCATCTTCAGGAAGTGTTACATCACTTTGTGCAAGCATTGTTAATTCTGCAACTGTAAACTCCTCAACGCCAGCACCTTTAAGTGCAGATTGTACTGCATGGAATTGATCTGGTTCAGCATACACGATAACAGAATCTTCTTCTTCTAGAATGTCACGTGCATCTACATCTGCTTCCATTAAAATTTCAAGAACTTCATCTGATGTTTTACCTTCAAGGCCGATAACAGCTGTCGCATCAAACATGTAAGCTACAGAACCGTTCACACCCATATTACCACTATTTTTGCTAAATGCAGCTCGTACATCTGCTGCAGTACGGTTTACGTTATTTGTAAGTGTATCTACAATAACCATAGCTCCATTTGGTCCGAATCCTTCATAACGAAGCTCGTCATAATTTTCTTCTGAACCGCCTTTTGCTTTTTCAACTGCACGATCAATAATTGTTCTTGGAACATTGTATGTTTTCGCACGCTCTAATACAACTCTTAGCGCTTGGTTTGATTCTGGATCTGGCTCGCCTTGTTTTGCTGCCACATAAATTTCACGCCCAAATTTCGCGTATATACGGCTTGTATTTGCATCTTTTGATGCTTTTTTGTCTTTAATATTGTTCCATTTACGGCCCATACTTTCCACTCTCTTTCCCGTTTTAAATCTACATAAAAATATTAATATGAAATATAATGTGTGTTCAACACATTTTTAAAAGAAATATAAAAAGTTCATTTTTGATTCATATTACAGACATAATATAAATCACTATCATTTTGTTCTTTCGACAAGTTATATTATACATGAATTCCTACGTTTATTACGAATTTTAGAAGCACATAGTATAATTTAACAAAAAGACTCTAACATTTCTGTTAGAGTCTTTTTATATTGCTGACACCTATTTCCATAATATTCCCATAATTACTTTCTATTGCTGTATAATAAAAATAGGGAAAAATTTGAAGAAAAGAGAGAGGGAGAATTATGACACATTCAAATGAGAAAAAAGCACATAGTCTTAAAGGGATAGAAGAAAAGTTAAACCCAACTATCTATCAAGTGAGATTCATGAAATTAGATGAACCAATTCAATTTGAGTCGTTCCCTGAATTAAAAGATTTAGGGGACTGGTTAAGTACTTCAACGCATATGTGGGCGTGCCACTCAACTATGTATAAGTACAACAGAGAAGGGTTTGAAAAGAAGTTTTTAGAGGTTACAAACTTAACCGTTGATAGTGTACTAATATCTACTGGTGGTATCGGATTTAACTTCATGTCACCGGGGTGGAGAAATTCTCTCTAGAGTACTCGAAAGAAATATTGTATATACAATATTTTTCTGCTTATTTTGTCATGTCATGAAAAGAAAATAAAAAAGCTCTATACTAATTGTATAGAGCTTTTTTACGCCGTTCATGATACCGATGGTCGGGGTCGAACCGACACTCCCGAAGGAACACGATTTTGAGTCGTGCGCGTCTGCCAATTCCGCCACATCGGCACAAAAGAAAAGGCGGCAACCGGATTTGAACCGGTGATAAAGGTTTTGCAGACCTCTGCCTTACCACTTGGCTATGCCGCCATATAAAATTTTATTGGAGCGGAAGACGGGATTCGAACCCGCGACCCCAACCTTGGCAAGGTTGTATTCTACCACTGAACTACTTCCGCAAAAATGGCTGGGCTAGCTGGATTCGAACCAGCGCATGACGGAGTCAAAGTCCGTTGCCTTACCGCTTGGCTATAGCCCATCGAATTCTTACTTAATTATATGTAAGTATCCATTAGATTATTTGTAATTTTTAAAATAAAAATGGGGCGACTGATGGGAATCGAACCCACGAATGCCGGAGCCACAATCCGGTGCGTTAACCACTTCGCCACAACCGCCATGTTGTGTAAATATATTTTGGCAGGGGCAGTAGGAATCGAACCCACACTGGAGGTTTTGGAGACCTCAGTTCTACCTTTAAACTATGCCCCTATGTAAATGGTGGAGGGGGGCAGATTCGAACTGCCGAACCCGAAGGAGCGGATTTACAGTCCGCCGCGTTTAGCCACTTCGCTACCCCTCCGAAACTTACATGGTGCCGGCTAGAGGACTTGAACCCCCAACCTACTGATTACAAGTCAGTTGCTCTACCAATTGAGCTAAGCCGGCGCATTTTATTAAAATAAATGGTGGCTCGGGACGGAATCGAACCGCCGACACGAGGATTTTCAGTCCTCTGCTCTACCGACTGAGCTACCGAGCCTTATTAAAATGGCGGTCCCGACCGGGGTCGAACCGGCGATCTCCTGCGCGACAGGCAGGCATGTTAACCACTACACCACGGGACCATTTGGTTGCGGGGACAGGATTTGAACCTGCGACCTTCGGGTTATGAGCCCGACGAGCTACCGTGCTGCTCCACCCCGCGATAATACTATTCATATAAAATTTATATGGTGGAGGATGACGGGATCGAACCGCCGACCCCCTGCTTGTAAGGCAGGTGCTCTCCCAGCTGAGCTAATCCTCCAAAGTGGTGACCCGTACGGGATTCGAACCCGTGTTACCGCCGTGAAAGGGCGGTGTCTTAACCACTTGACCAACGGGCCAAATATTATAAATCCTATGGCGGAGAGCAAGGGATTCGAACCCTTGATACGCTTGTGACGTATACACGATTTCCAATCGTGCTCCTTCGGCCAACTCGGACAGCTCTCCAATGGCTCCGCAGGTAGGAATCGAACCTACGACCGATCGGTTAACAGCCGATAGCTCTACCGCTGAGCTACTGCGGAATAATATTGCCTGGCAACGTCCTACTCTCACAGGGACAAGGTCCCAACTACCATCGGCGCTAGAGAGCTTAACTTCCGTGTTCGGTATGGGAACGGG